>NZ_BAAAOS010000017.1:240281-371455 GCF_039530625.1 Kribbella sancticallisti
GTCGACGCTGATCTTCACGCCCTGCGCGCAGAAGCCGGTGAGGAAGCCGGCGACCAGGATCGCGGGCTGGGTGTAGAGACCGCCGGGGATCGCGGTGACGACGCCGGCCGCGACGAAGAGGACGGTGATCCATCGTCTGAGCGTGAGCACTCGCGTCGCCCACGGTGTCACCAGGGCGGCGAGGAACAGGCCGGCGCCGACCGCTCCGGTCGCCAGCGCGAGTGCCCCGAAGGCTTGGTCGAGTTGGTCCGGTCCGTAGAACTTGTTCCGGTAGAGCAGGATCATCGCGACGGTGACCAGGCCGAAGAAGAACCGGAGCGAGCCGATCGCGGCCAGCCCGAGCGCCGGCTGGCGCCGCTCCTTGAGGTGCCGGCCGCCGTCGATCAGCCCGGCCACGATCCCGCGGATCGCCTCGACGACACCCGGCCGCTCGCCGGTCAGGTCGGGGCCGAGTTGGTACCGGCCGAGCCTCAGGGCGAGCAGCGCCGCCGCCACGTAGACGACGGACGTCGTACCGAGGACGGCCAGATCGGAGTCGCTGATCAGTTTGACCCCGGCGCCGACACCACCGCCGACCAGGAACGAGGCGGTGCCCGAGGTCGGGGTGACCGCGTTCGCCATCACCAGTTCGTCGCGGTCGACGACGTGCGGCAGGCCGGCGGAAAGCCCGGACAGCAGGAAGCGGTTCACTCCGAGGGTGAGCAGCACGGCCAGGTAGAACGGCAGCCCGGCGTTGCCGATGGCAACGATCGCGGCGACGACGAGGACCAGCGCGGCCCGGGTCAGGTTGGCGCCGAAGAGGATCTGCCGCCGCGACCAGCGGTCGAGGAGCACGCCGGTGAACGGACCAAGCACGGAGTACGGGAGCAGCGCGACGGCGAACAGTCCCGCGATGGCGGCGGCATCCGGCGCCCGCTCGGGCGAGAACAGCACGTACGCCGCGAGCGCGACCTGGAACACCCCGTCGCCGAACTGCGACGTCAACCGGACGGCGAACAGCCGCCGGAAATCTCCACGCCTGAGCAGCCTGCCGAGATCCCGGATGAACTGCACGCCTGCACTGTAACCACTACTTCGTGGCGAGCCTTTCGGCGGCAGTGCGGCCGCGCGAGTTCACCGGTACTACGCCGGCGACCTTGCCGAGTCCGAGGAGTGGCATGTTGCCGTAGATCGTCTCGGTGTGGCCGGCCGGGACCACGTAGGTCTCGTGCCAGATGCCGACCGCGTTGCTCTTGTAGGCCAGCTGGTAGAACTCGGTCCAGGCCGGCCGATGCGTGCGCTGCGCGTCGTTGGCGAAGGCTTGGAGCTTCTCGGTGGATTCCCAGTACTGGATCATCGTCACGCTGCGAAGCCCAGGGAACGTTCGGAAACTGAGCAGACCGCTGTCTGGATCTCCCATCAGTTCGCGCAGCATCGGACCCATCGCCTTCGAGACCGGCAGCCACTGCCGCCAGGCGCGGAGTTTGTTGACCCGCATCCCGATCAGGAAGACCACCAACTCCCCGTCGTACGCCGCTGTCTGCCGTCCCTCGATCATGGCTCGTCCCCTCGGTTGGATAGTACGACTCCCTAATATTGGAGAGTGATACTCTCTAAAAGTCAAGAGGAGGATCGTGGATGTGGATCGCTGAGTTGTCGCGCCGGACCGACGTACCGGTCGCGACGATCAAGTACTACCTGCGCGAGGGCCTGCTGCCGCCGGGTGAAGCGGTCGGCGCCACCAGATCGCGGTACGACGAAGCGCACGTCCGCCGGCTGCGGCTGATACGGGCGCTGGTGGAGTCGGGTGGTTTGTCGCTGGCGCGCGTTCGGGGGGTGCTCGCGGAGGTGGACGAGGAGTCCCGGGAGTTGCACGAGGTGCTCGGCGCGGCGCACGGCGCGCTGATCCCGGACGATCTGGTGGCGACTCCGGAGTCCCGGCTGCGCGTCGACGACCTCGTGGCCGATCGCAGCTGGCTGGTCTACTCCGAGTCCCGGGACCGTCTCTTGCTGGCGGCCGCACTCGACGCCCTGGAGAAGGTTGGCTACCACCTGGACGACGAGCTCTTGGAAACCTATGCCTCGGCCGCTACCGAGATCGCCGACGCAGAGGTCAGCCACCTGCCGACGGACGACCGCCAGCGAACGGTCGAAGCCACCGTGCTCTTAACAGCCCTGGGCGGCCCGGTCCTGCTGGCCCTCCGTCGCCTAGCTCAACAAAACGCATCGGCCCACCGCTACGGCACCTCACATCTACCAGGCTGATTACCGATCAACTGGAGGCGCGGGCGGCCTGACGTTCGCGGAGGCGGGCTCGCTGCTCGACGAAGCGGGTCGCCTGGGCGTCCAGCGCTTCCATGAACTCGCCCAACTCGTCGCGCGCCTTGGCGCCGTCGCCGCTCAGGTCCTCGCGCTCGAAGACCTTCCACTTCCGCAGGATCGGCGCGACCACCTCGTCGTGGTGCAGCCGCAGGTCGTAGATGCCGGCCTTCGCGATCGTCACCGAGTTCCGGGCGAACCCCTCCATCGTGGCGCCCGGCATCGAGAAGTCGCGGACCTCGTTGACGACCGCCCGCATCGTCTCGTTCGGCGCCGACTCGAACGCGGCCGAGACCAGGTTCCGGTAGAAGATCATGTGCAGGTTCTCGTCGGTGGCGATCCGGGCCAGCAACTGGTCCGCGATCGGGCAGCCGGTGGCCTTGCCGGTGTTGCGGTGCGAGACGCGGGTGGCCAACTCCTGGAAGCTGACGTACGCGATCGCCTCCAGCATGTTCTTCTCGACGACGTGGCCGGCGGTCATGTGCGCCATCCGCGCGACCTCCAGCTCGACCGGGTCGACGCCGCGGGTGACCACCAGGTAGTCGCGCAGCGCGATCCCGTGCCGGCCTTCCTCCGCGGTCCAGCGGCCGACCCAGGTGCCCCACGGGCCGTCGAGGCCGAACTGGGTGGCGATCTCCCGGTGGTACGAGGGCAGGTTGTCCTCGGTCAGCAGGTTGGTGATCATCGCGATCTTGGCGACCGGGTCCAGCCGGGACTGCTCCGGCGACCAGTCCTCGCCGCCGAGGAAGGCGAAGTCGCGGCCCTCGCTCCAGGGGACGTAGTCGTGCGGGTTCCAGTTCTTGGTGATGGCCAGGTGCCGCTCGAGATTCTCCTCGACGACGGGTTCCAGCTCGTGCAGCAGGTTCGTCACCAGCTTGTCGTTCACCAGGATCTCCTTCGTCGGCGGTCCACTCCACCCTACGGCACCGTAAGTTACGCGACCGTAGGTTGTCGGCGGGTTGCCGGTGGGTAGCCGGTGGGTTGTCGAGCAAGCCGCAGTGGCTCCGACGTACCGGACATGGAGAACAAGTACCCCGCTTGGATCGACATCACCGCCAAGGACGCGGCTGTGACGCGTGCCTTCTACGCCCAGCTCTTCGGCTGGCGCCTGCAGCTCATCGAGGCCTTGAACTATGCCCTGATCGACCCGGACCCGGACGCCCTCCCCGGCGGCATCGGCCAGCAGGACCCCGCTCACCCGGCCGGCATTGTGACCTACTTCTCTGTCTCTGACCTCGAGGAGTCCTTGGCTCGCGCCGAGCAGCTAGGCGCCAAGACGGCCGTCCCTCCCTGGGAAGTCCCCGGCCTCGGCCGGATGACCATCTTCCTGGACCCGGACGGCAACCGCATCGGCCTCTGGCAGGACTAAGCGCAGGGCGCGCGACCGGCCCCTCGGATCAGGTGCCGCCGCTTATGGTGGGGCGATGGATCGGAGCTCCTACGCGCACTTCCTGGCGATCACCACGCGCTGGAAGGACAACGACGTCTACGGGCATGTGAACAACGTCGAGTACTACAGCTTCTTCGACACGGTGATCAACGAGTTCCTGATCCGGGCCGGGAAACTCGACATCCATCGTGGTGAGGTGATCGGGCTCTGCGTCGAGTCGGCCTGCACCTTCAAGCAGTCGCTGGCGTTTCCGGAGACGGTGGATGCCGGACTGCGCGTGTCGAAGCTCGGCAACTCCAGCGTGCACTACGAGATTGGCCTGTTCCGCTCGGGTTCGGACGAGCCCGCCGCGACGGGCCGTTTCGTGCACGTCTTCGTGGATCGGGAGAACCGCCGCCCGGTCGCTCTGCCCGACTCCGTCCGCGCCGCCCTGGAAGGAATCGCCGGATGATCGTGCGAGGAGCAGTACTGCGGGAGATGGGCCTGCCCAGCCCGTACTCCGAATCGCGGCCGCTGCGGATCGAGGAGGTCGAACTGGCGCCGCCGGGCCCGGGGGAGCTGCTGGTCCGGATTCGCGCGGCCGGGTTGTGCCACTCGGATCTGTCCGTGATCGACGGGTCCCGGCCGCGGGTGATGCCGATGCTGCTCGGGCACGAGGCGACCGGCGAGGTTCTCCAGTCGGAGGCGGCGGGGTTCGCTGTGGGGGACTCGGTCTGCTTCGCCTTCGTCCCGGCCTGCGGCGCCTGCGGCCCTTGTGCGGAAGGGCGCGCGGCCCTGTGTGAACCAGGCGCAGCAGCCAACGTTGCCGGCACCTTGCTCTCCGGAGAACGTCGGCTGGCTGGAGTGAACCACCACCTGGGTGTGTCCGGGTTCGCCGACCACGCGGTGGTGTCGGCCCGGTCGGCGGTGAAGGTCGACCCGGAGTTGCCGCCGGAGATCGCAGCGCTCTTCGGCTGTGCGGTGATGACGGGAGTCGGGGCTGTGGTGAACACGGCTCGGGTGCGGGCGGGCCAGAGCGCGGTCGTCTTCGGACTCGGCGGTGTCGGGCTGTCGGCACTACTCGGGGCAGTGCTCGTGGGAGCACATCCGCTGGTGGCGGTTGACGTCGTACCGGAGAAGCTTGCGCTCGCCCTCGAGCTCGGCGCCACCCACGCAATCGATGCCCGGAGCAACGATGTCGCCGAGCAGGTACGGGAGGCGACCGGCGGTGGTGCCCACTACGCCTTCGAAACCGTCGGCAGCGCATCCGTCCTGGGCCAGGCCTATGCCGCCACCCGCCGCGGCGGAACCACGGTGACGGTCGGCCTGCCGCATCCCTCCCAGACGCTGTCCATCCCCGCGGTGTCCTTGGTGGCTGAGGAACGCACCCTCAAAGGCTCGTACCTAGGCTCAGCCATCCCCACCCGAGACATCCCGCGCTACATCGCCCTCTACCAAGCAGGCCGCCTCCCAGTAGACCGCCTACTCACCGCCACCGTGCCCCTCGACCACCTGAACGAGGCGTTCGACACCCTCGCCTCCGGCGCGTCAATCCGCCAGGTCCTCCTCCTGTAGGACCCTCAGCGGATCTCCTTCTCCTTTCCGTCCTCGACCTCGATGTCACCGGCCCGGAACGGCGTCGGCGCGAGCGCGACGTACGTAGTACCGGTGCGTGTGATCCGGCTGTCCACCACCTCGAAGCCCGAGGCCGGCGCGCCGTCGGTGAAGAGCCGCTTGCCGGTGCCGACGACGACCGGGAAGGTCAGCAGCCGGTACTCGTCGATCAGGCCGGCCTCGTGCAGCGAGCGGGCCAGTCCGCAGGAGCCGTGCACCTGCAGTTCGCCATCGCCGGGCTTGGCCTTCAGTTCGCGGATCTGCGCGATCGCGTCGTCAGTAAGAGCGGTGCTGTTGTTCCACCCCGGCTCCAGCGGCGTCGACGTGGCGACGTACTTCGGCAGGTTGTTGAGCGCCGTCGCGACCGGGTTCTCCGGATCGGTGACCTGCGACCAGAACTCCTGCATCATCGTGTAGGTCGTCCGCCCGAGCAGGATCGCGTCCGCCTTCTCGAACCAGCCGGTGACGATCTCGCCCATGCCCTCGTCGGAGTACGGCACCAGCCAGCCGCCACGGTCGAACCCGCCGCTGCGGTCCTCGGAGGGCCCACCCGGACCCTGCATGACGCCGTCGATGCTGAGGAAGGTGTGCAAGGTGAGCTTCATGGTGGATCTCCCTGATGGATTCGGTTGCTTTTGACCAGGCGTCGGCCGGCTTCCGCCGAACTCGACAATTCTCGATCTGTGAGCTGAATCACACCCGGCTGTTGCCCTGTCAACCAGTCGGTCCCAGGTGGACGGAGCCTCTGGTGTAGGTAAATTCCGCGGAAAAACGTATACAGGCAGGCAACCGATGCGGCAATGTACGCAAAGTGCGCGCACGCGCACGTCAAGTGAGGCAACGGCTCGCCCCGGCCAGTCCCCCCAGACGCCTGGCGACGCCGTGGAGTCCCCTGAGGAGGGCCCCAGATGCAGAGCAGGTTCCGCCGAACCGGTGCGCTCGTAGGCGCCGGTGCCGTTCTGTTCGGTGCGCTGGCCGTGGTGGCCGGCAACCAGGCAGACGCGAAACAGGGTCCGTCCCCGGCCCCGTTGGACCAACTACTCGGCCAGCCGATCCAGGGTAAGGCCGCGCTCGGCAAGCTCCAGCCGAGACTCGCCGAACTGGCTGAGCGCAACGGCATCGCCGAGCAGCAGTTGCAGCGGATCCTGGCCAGTGACAAGACAAGTTGGCTCGACAAGGACGGCAAGCTCTTCTACGCCGAGCCGGTCGCCAGCGCGAAGGAGCAGCGGTCCGCGACCGCGTCGCCGGCCTGGGCCCGGAGCGCCGTCGCCGCCGCCACCGGCCCGGCGTTCGAGTTGCACAGCAAGCCCGGCTCGAACCGGGTGATCTACCTGGACTTCGACGGCCACACGATCAGCGGCACCGCCTGGAACACCAACGGCAAGCCCGCCACCGTGAACGTCACGCCGTACGACACCGACGGCAACACCTCCACCTGGAGCACCACCGAGCAGAACGTCGTACGGGACGTGTGGGCCAGGGTCGCCGAGGACTACGCGCCGTTCGACGTCGATGTGACCACCCAGGCTCCGCCCGAGTCGGCCATCACCCGGTCGGGCTCGTCGGACCTGCAGTACGGCACGCGCGTCGTGATCGACCCGACCAGCTGGTACCAGTCCGGCTGTGGTTGCGGCGGCGTCGCGTACGTCGGCGTGTACGACAACACCAGCCGGCACGCGTACTACCAGCCTGCCCTGGTCTTCACGAAGGGCGTCGGCACCGGCGCGAAGAACATCGCCGAGGCCGCTTCGCACGAGGCCGGCCACAACGTCGGGCTCAACCACGACGGCACCTCGTCGGTCGGCTACTACCAGGGTCACGGAGCCTGGGCGCCGATCATGGGTGTCGGTTACTCCAAGGCGATCAGCCAGTGGAGCAAGGGCGAGTACTCGAACGCCAACAACAAGGAGGACGACTTCGCGGTGGTCGGCTCCAACGGTCTGGCCCTGCGCGGCGACGACCACGGCAACGGCACCGCTGACGCGACCGCGCTCACCCTGGGCGGGACCGTCAACGGCGTCTACGCCAACGACTCGGACATCGACACGTTCCGGATCGACCTGGCCGCCGGCACCTTCAACTTCGCGGCCAACGCGGCGGCCTCCGGCGGCAACCTGGACATCAGGCTCCAGTTGCTGAACTCGGCCGGCACCGTCGTCGCCACCGCGGACCCGGCCTCCGGCCAGACCAACTCCGCTACGCCGACCGGCCTGAGCGCGAGCATCAGCCGTCAGGTCACCGCCGGGCGGTACTACCTTCGGATCGAGAACACCGGCTACGGCAACCCGCTGAACACCGGCTACTCGACCTACGGCAGCCGCGGCGGGTACTCCGTCCGCGTCACCGCCGGCTAGCACGAGTTGTCGCCGGGACATGTGGGCGCTCGGCCCGTCCACATGTCCCGGCTCTGTCCACGGGGGGACAGAGAAACGGGGGGAATCCTTGAGGAGGATTCCGAATGAGCAGGTTCCGCCGCACCGCCGCACTGGTCAGTGCAGGTGCCGTCGTCTTCGGAGCGCTGGCGGTTGCCGCCGGCACTCAGGCTGACGCACAACCGACACCGCTCGACCAACTGATCGGCAGACCTACTCCCGGCACCGCCGCGCTCGGCAAGGTTCAGGCCCGGCTCGCGGAGGTTGCCCAGCGCAATGGTCTGTCCGAGCAGAAGTTGCGCGACACGCTTGCCACCGACAAGACCAGCTGGCTCGACTCTGACGGCAGGCTGTTCTACAAGGAACCAGGTCTGACCGATGCGCAGATGGTCCCCGAGGTGTCACCCCGCTGGGCCACCGAGGCGGTCGCCGCGGCCGAGGGTCCGGCCTTCGAGCTGCACAGCAGGCCGGGCGCGAACCAGGTGATCTACTTGGACTTCGACGGTCACAGCATCACCGGTACGGCGTGGAACGCGGACAAGGGGATCGACCCGGTCAACGTCTCGCGGTACGACACCGATGGGAATCCGGCGAGCTTCGGGACCGCCGAGCAGGACGTAGTACGCGAAGTGTGGGCGCGGGTCGCGGAGGATTACGCCGCCTTCGACGTCGACGTGACGACGCAGGAGCCGCCACAGGACGCGATCAACCGAACCAGTACTTCGGACCAGCAGTACGGCACGCGAGTGCTCATCGATCCCGACACCTGGTACCAGTCGGGTTGTGGCTGCGGTGGTGTCGCCTACATCGGCGTCTACGACAACGCCGGCCAGCACGACTATTACCAGCCTGCGCTGGTCTTCACCCGCGGTGTCGGCACCGGCGCGAAGAACCTCGCCGAAGCCGCCTCCCACGAGGCAGGGCACAACGTCGGCCTCGGCCACGACGGCACCTCGTCAGTCGGCTACTACCAGGGTCACGGAGCCTGGGCGCCGATCATGGGCGTCGGCTACTACCGCGGAATCAGCCAGTGGAGCAAGGGTGAGTACTCCGGCGCCAACAACTCTGAGGACGACTACTCGGTCATCAGCTCCCACGGCCTGGCACTGCGCGCCGACGAGGCAGGTGACACCACAGCTGCCGCGGTAGCTCTCGCAGTCGGCGCCACCGCGAACGGCATCATCGCCGCCGAGTCCGACACCGACGTGTACCGGGTCGACGTCGCAGTAGCAGGGAGCTACACGGCAACGGCCGGCTCGGCCGCTTTCGGCGGCAACCTCGACATCAAACTCGACCTGCTCAACTCCGCCGGCGCGGTCGTCACCTCAGCCGACCCAGCCTCCGGCCAAACCAACGCAGGTACCCCGACCGGCCTGGGCGCCAGCGTCAGCAGCAACCTTCAGCCCGGCACGTACTACCTCCGCGTCGACAACGTCGGCTACGGAGACCCCCTCAACACCGGCTACTCCACCTACGGGAGCCGCGGCGCCTACACCCTGGCCGTGAACCCGTCCTGATACCCCTGCGGTTGGTCATCCTCTGGCGGGCTGACCAACCGCAGGCTCGGCCCTTATCGCCCTGACGGCCTGACGGCCTGACGGCCTGACGGCCTGACGGCCTGACGGCCTGACGGCCTGACGACGACGATCAGGTCGCACTCGCGCAGCCGCCGGGTGACCTCGGCGTAGACCGCCCTCACCGGCCGCGAGGAAGGCCCAAGGTTGCGATGAGATCCTCGTGGAGTTCGAACCAGACTGTGTGGCAGGAGTCAGCACCGGTTCGGTCAACCCAACTGAGATCACCTGCCAGCACGCGGTCGAGCGCGGCAACGAACCTCGTGTCGTAGTCGCGGAAGCGCTCGAGAACACTGTCGAGCTGATCCTGCACCGGCTTGAGTGCTTGGGCGAGGGCGCTCAGTTCCTCGACGACACGACTGTCCCAGGCTGAGTCGCTGTGATCGTTGAACGCCAGCGCGTCCGCCGTGGTCGGCCGGATCTGCCAATCCGTACAGGCTTGCTGGAGGCGCCCATTGAGCGGAAGAAACTCCTGGTAAGTCGCGTGAACCACTTCGCGGCCGCCTGTCTGCTCGATCTCCCGTGCAAGCTGCCGTTCGTTCTCCGCCCGCCCGGCGTCGGTCAGTGACCAGCCACCCGTCCCAGCGAACATGCTCTTCGTGATCCACCCGTAGGCCTGAAAGTCGAGCAGCAAGTCGGCTGTCGCCGCCTCATCCAGCCCGAACCGCCCCGCCACCGCCCGATCCTCAGCCACCCCTCCCAACCGCACCGCATGCAACACCAGCAACCCAGGCTCCGACCCATTCCCCATCACTTCACCTGCCCATCCGCCCCAACCCAGCCGTCGACCGCGCTCCGCCCATCCACCGCGCTCCGCCCATCCACCGGGCTCCGCCCATCCACCGGGCTCCGCCCATCCACCGCGCTCCGCCCCTCTGACATGCTCCGCCCGCCTGGCGCGCTCTGCCCTTCTGACGCGCTCCGGCCGACCGGTGCGGCACCGGTCGTTGACCTGCTGGCTCGCGCCGTGAGGCGGTCGAGACGCTGCTGGCAGGCTTGGGGTGAATTCAGCTCGAGTGCGTTCGCCATCTGAGCCCAGGTGAGACCCAGGCCGCGCGCCGCGAACAGCAACCCCGTCTCCAGTTGATCGATCTCAGCCCGCGCCGCCGGAAGCAACTGCAACGCCGCCACCGCCGCGTCCGCGACCTCCTGATCGCTCGCCCCTTCACCGAAGGCAGCAGAGCCCGACCTCCACAGGAAGAACTGGATCAGGTCAACCGCCGTCGGCGGCATCGCGCCTCGCTGCCAAGGCCGCTGCTCCAGCCGATCGGCCCCGGCGCCCAACAGCCGCTCCCGAGCCTCCCGCTCCCGCTGAGCTCGATCTTGATCACTCGCCGCAGCACCGTCATTGCCTCGCACCCGAAAACAGTCCATCATCAACAAAGTGTTGTCAACATTTTGTTGAAGTCGAGCCGGGAGCCACACGTTGTTGATTCGCCTCACCCACGCCACGGTGGAGAACGCCGGCGCCAAGGCCGCCGTCCTGGGCAAACTCGCCGCGGCGGATTTTCCCGTCCCACCTGGGTTCGTCATCCCGCTGGACGCCTACGTCGCGGCAACCGCCAGCCTGGAACTCTCCGACGTGCTCGCCGAACACGCCAGCGCCGCGCCCGCCGACCACGGCCGCGCCCTTGCCGACCACGGCCGCGCCGAGCTTGCGGAGCGTGGCCGCGCCGAGTTCGCCGAGCGTGGCCGCGCCGAGCTTGCGGAGCGTGGCAGCGCCGAGCTTGCCGAGCGTGGCCGTGCCGAGCTTGCCGACCACGGCAGCCGCGTGCTTGCCGACCACGGCAGCGACGAGGTACGTCGGCTTGTCCGGGCACAACCATTTCCAGCCGAGCTGCTCACTGAGCTCGCCGAGGCGCTGACCGAGCTGGGGGATGCACCGGTCGCAGTCCGTTCGTCAGCTACCACCGAAGACACCGCCGACGCGTCCGCAGCAGGCCAACACGACACCTACCTAGGAGTCCAAGGCCTCGCCGCAGTCGCCGACCGAGTCCAGGCCTGCTGGTCCTCCCTCTGGACCCATAGAGCCATCACCTATCGCCAAACCCACCATGCGCCTCAATCCCGCACCGACGGCGACCGGAGCACTGAGCGGGGTCCCGCGATGGCTGTCATCGTTCAGCGGCAGGTCGACGCCGAGGTTGCGGGGGTGTTGTTCAGCAGCGGGCGTGATTCGGTCGTTGAAGCGTCCTGGGGGCTCGGTGAGAGCGTCGTTCAAGGGCTGGTGACACCGGACCTGTTCACCGTGTCCGACGACGGACAGATGGAACACCAGCTCGGGTCCAAGCAGACCCGAATCGACCGCGATGCCGACGGCACAACCACCATCACCACGGAGGTCCCGCCTCACCACCGTGAGCGCCTCTGCCTGACAGAGCGCCAACTCCACGAGTTGGACGAACTCGGCCGTGCTGTGGTCGCTCGCCTCGGAGCCCCGCAGGACATCGAGTTCGCGCTGGACTCCACGGGCCTTTGGCTGCTCCAAGCCCGGCCCATCACAGCACCGCTACCTCCAGTTCGCCTTCCCCCGCAGGCGGATCAGCCGACCAGACAGACGGACCAGCCGACCAGGCAGGCGGATCAGCCGACCAGGCAGATGGACCAGCCGATCGGACAGGCGGACCAGCCGACCATGCAAGCCGACGGGTTGGCCGGGTTGGCCGGGCCGAAGGTGCTGCAGGGGGTTGGTGGGAGCGCGGGCGTTTTGTCGGGTGTGGCTCGCGTGGTGGAGGGGCCGGGGGACTTCGGGCGAGTCGGGGTCGGGGAGATCTTGGTGTGCCGGTATACCGATCCATCGTGGACTCCGTTGTTCGGGATGATTGGCGGGGTGGTGACGGAGACGGGTGGGCGTCTTTCCCATGCGGCGATCGTTGCCCGCGAGCGTCGGATTCCTGCTGTGCTTGGTGTTCCGTCGGTGATGAAGACCGTGCGGGACGGGCAGGAGATCACCATTGATGGGAGTGCGGGCACGGTCGAGTTGGCGCGCTGATCTCGCCGCCTACTGGGACCGTAGTTGTCGGGACTCATGTGGGCCTGACCCGAGTGCCTATGGCAACTGATTAGAGGCTCAGGTCGCTGGTCGGTGACCTGGAGTTGGAGATAGCCCTTGCTGGGCTTGGGCTTGGGCTTGGGCTTGGGCTTGGGGTCTGGGGCGAGGGCTGGTGGGTTGGTGGGGCTACGCCGGCGAGGGCGTGGTGGATGGCGGCCTTCGGTTGTGCGGAGGTGGTGGCGGGGCGTTGGCGGGAGTGGTTGAGGGCTGGGCTGGTGGGGGCGTCGTAGTGCTTTTCGGCGGTGGCTAGTTCTTGGTGGAGGAGGGTGATGAGGCGCGTGCCGGCGGCGTGGGAGCGGGAGGTCGCGAAGCCTCGGGGGAAGGGCTCGTAGGTTTCCAAGGCGTGGAAGGAAGTGCGGAGGGCCTCCTCGAGGTGGAAGCGGGCGGCGGGCTCTTGGTCGGGTGGGACGAGCTGGGAGAGGCGGCTTGAGTGGTAGATGAGGTTGACGACGGTGCTCCACTGGCCCTCGGCGGTTTGACGGTTGAGGAGGCGGAGGGATTCGCCGGGCGGCAACTGGGCTTGACGGTCCAGGTCGGCGGTGAGCAGGCGGACGGCCGGGACGAACGCGGCGTACGAGGGTTGGCTGCGGGTTTCGGTGATGCCGGGGGCAACTTTGTCGATACCGAGCTTGTGGATGTAGGTGTTCAGGGAGTCGTGAGCCCAGGCTTCTGCGACGCCTTCTTCCAGGTGGCGGCCGCCTAGGAGTTTGAAGGCTGATCGGGCTGCCTCTTGGGTCGAGCCCGTCGGTCCAAGGAAGTGGGACTGTTCGTGGAGCAGGGTGACCAGGGCCTCGCGGTAGCGGATCAGGGCGGCTTCCGACTGGTGCTCGCCGGAGCGGTCGTACATCTCCTGCAGTGGGTCGAGGATGCAGTCGCGGTCCAGATGCAGAGTGCCGTCCCAGTGCGCCAGACCGAGGATGCCCTCGCCGGCCTCGACGACCTTGCCATTCCAGGCGGTCTGGTCGGCGCGGCTGATCCGAAGGGCTGCTCGGGCGTGCTTCTGGAGCAACGTGGCCAACGACGTGGGAGCCGCGGTCATGGGCGCAGTGCCGCGGCCAGGCGGACGAGGGAGTCCGCGGAGCGTTGGAGATTGGCCTTCTCGCGTGGGTCGTCGCAGTCTTCTGCGCGGCGGCGGAGATCGGCGATCAGTTCCTGGGTGCGGTCATAGCGGTCGCCGGTTGGGGTGGTGCGTTCGTCGTCCATGGCTGTCCTCCCGAGAGTTGGTCTCGACGGAGAACATAGGGAGATTCAGCCGCTGATCGGCCGCGGATTTCCCAGCTGTGGATAACCCTCAGAAGAGGGTTGGAGGTTCTGCCGGGATCGGCTCGGGGAGGGGGTCGAGCTCGGGTACGCGGGTGCGGACGTCGTTGTGGAAGCGGCGGGCGAGGGCGAGCGACTCGGCGTTGTCGGGGGTGTGCAGGAAGATCGTGGGCGAGCGGCCTTCGCGGAGCCACTCGGCGGTTTGGTCTGCCAGGTATTGCCAGCCGTTGATCGTGACGTCGAGGTCGTCCCGGCCGATGTAGCGGACGATCGGGTACCGGGTCAGCGCGCGGGTTCGTCGCGGGAGGCGCGGCTTGCTCATCCATGCCTCGCGCTCGACGTAGCTGGTCGCGGGGGTCTGGAACAGGGTCAGTGTGTCGAAGGGGACCCATTCGGCGCCTACGCGGGCGAGGACCTGCTCCAGCAGGCGGGTTGATCGTTCCTCTTCGAAGAACGCGGGATGTCGTACTTCGACCGCGTACCTGAAGGTGGACGGGGCTTTGTGAAGGAAGGCGGCTAAGGAGCCTAGATCGGTCGGGGCGAAGGAGGCCGGGAGTTGGATCCAGAGGGCGTGGGCTCGGGGGCCGAGGGGTTCCATCGCGGTCAGGAAGGTTCGTAGTTCTTCGTCGGCTTTGTTGAGGCGGTGGTCGTGGGTGATCACCTTGGGGAGCTTCAGGACGAAGCGGAAGGTTGGGTCTACTTGGGCGGCCCACATTTCCACGGTGGTGCGGGCGGGGGTTGCGTAGAAGGTGGTGTTGCCCTCGACCGCGTTGCACCAGGATGCGTAGGCCTGGAGGCGTTCCTTGGGTGGGAGAGGGTGGGGGAGGAAGCGATGCTGCCAGGGGACGTGGGTCCACATTGCGCAGCCCACGTGTAGTTGCATGGGGAAAACCTAGTGCGGCTTGAGGTGAGTGGGCGAGTGGATGGAGTCTGGGGCTGGGCACGCGAGCAAGCTCGCAGGAGGTGGCGAGGGCCGTACCGGGTGGGTGGAGGCGGCGGGGTGGGTCTGGCGGTCTGGGGTTGGGGACGCGAGCAAGTGCGCGGGAGGTCGCGAGGGCCGTAGCCGGGTGGGTGGAGGTGGCGGGGGCCGGCGGTCGGGAAACGGAAGCCCTCGCAGCCGGAAGCATCCGGCTGCGAGGGCTTCGCGTTGTTGGCGCTTGTGGGGCTGGGATCAGCGCTCGATCTCGCCCTTGATGAACTTTTCGACCAGGTCGCGGCAGACGTCGTCGGCGTACTGCTCCGGCGGGGACTTCATGAAGTACGAGGAGGCGGACAGGATCGGGCCGCCGATGCCGCGGTCCTTGGCGATCTTCACGGCGCGGATGGCGTCGATGATGATGCCGGCCGAGTTCGGCGAGTCCCAGACCTCGAGCTTGTACTCCAGCGACAGCGGGACGTCGCCGAAGTTGCGGCCCTCGAGCCGGATGAAGGCCCACTTGCGGTCGTCCAGCCAGGCCACGTAGTCCGACGGGCCGATGTGCACGTTGCGCGGGTCGATGTCGTCGACCAGTTGCGAGGTGACGGACTGGGTCTTGCTGATTTTCTTGGACTCCAGCCGGTCGCGCTCCAGCATGTTCTTGAAGTCCATGTTGCCGCCGACGTTCAGCTGGTAGGTCCGGTCGACGGTGACGCCGCGGTCCTCGAACAGCTTGGCCAGCACCCGGTGGGTGATGGTGGCACCGATCTGCGACTTGATGTCGTCGCCGACGATCGGCACGCCGGCCGCGGTGAACTTGTCCGCCCACTCCTTGGTGCCGGCGATGAACACCGGCAGCGCGTTGACGAAGGCGACCTTCGCGTCGATCGCGCACTGCGCGTAGAACTTCGCGGCCTGCTCCGAACCGACCGGCAGGTAGCAGACGAGTACGTCGACCTGCGCCTCACGCAGGGCGGCGACGACATCCACCGGCGACGCGTCGGACTCGGTGATGGTCTCGCGGTAGTACTTGCCGAGACCGTCCAGCGTGTGGCCGCGCTGCACGGTGACGCCGGTCGGCGGCACGTCGCAGATCTTGATCGTGTTGTTCTCGCTGGCGCCGATCGCGTCGGCGAGGTCGAGGCCGACCTTCTTGCCGTCCACGTCGAACGCGGCGACGAACTCGACGTCGCGGACGTGGTAGTCGCCGAACTGGACGTGCATCAGACCGGGGACGCGCTCGTCGGGCTTCGCGTCGCGGTAGTAGTGCACGCCCTGGACGAGCGAGCTGGCGCAGTTGCCGACACCGACGATCGCTACGCGGATCGAAGTCATCTGGAACTCCTTAGTTGGGGGGTGTTGCAGGCGGTTGTTGCTGGTCAGGGGGCCGCTGCTGGCGTCGCTCGCCGTCGATCAGTTCGTTCAGCCAGCGGACCTCGCGCTCGGCCGACTCCAGGCCGTGCCGTTGCAGCTCGAGGGTGTACGCGTCGACCCGCTCCGCGGTCCGGCTCATCGCGGCCCGGAAGTTGGCCAGCCGCTCCTCCATCCGGGCCCTGCGGCCCTCGAGGATGCGCAACCGGGTGGCCGGATCGGTACGGCCGAAGAACGAGAACCGGACGCCGAACGTGTCGTCCTCCCACGCCGACGGACCGGCGTCGTGCATCGCGCTCGCGAAGTGGTCCTTGCCGTCGGCCGTGATCGTGTAGACGATCTTCTGCCTCCGGCCGGCGTCCGGAGTACCGGCGTCGGCGGAGATCAGTCCGTTGCGGAGCATCGCCTTCAGGCACGGGTAGAGCGACCCGAACGACAGCACGCGTCCCCAGCCGAACTGGGCGTTGACGCGCTTGCGGAGCTCGTAACCGTGCATCGGCGCTTCGTGCAGCAGGCCGAGTACGGCGAGCTCCAGGACACCACTGCGGTTTCCCATGACCCACCTCCCTCGACCCATTTTGTCATGACCTGATGTATCGAGTTGATACATCGCACCGCCACTGTAAGCACGAGAAGGACCCCTCACAACTCATGACAAAGTCGACCTTTGTCACCTCGGTCCCGCCACACCGCCGGAGAAAGCTGTTACGTCAGGCGCCGATCTGCGTTAATCAGCTGACACAGCGTCGTGGTGCGAGAGCGGAGGGTCATGGCAATAGGCATGCCGTGCCTCCGGCGCGGCGGGTCATGGGGCTCAGCCTCCCGGCCTTCCCTCGTCGCTCCGGTCGCGACGCTCCCTACACTCCTCAGTCCAGACCAGGAGGCCCCATGACCGACAGCCATGGGAAGCACGCGAAGCACGACACCGAGCGCGAGGGGCCGCTGGCCCGGACCGCGCTGAGGTTCACCGCCTTCACCGAGAAGTGGTTGCCCGACGCGTTCGGCTTCGTCCTGGTCGGCACCTTCGTGGTGCTGCTGTTCGGCCTCGTCACCGGCGAGCCGCTGCTGAAGCGGCCGGACGACCCGGCCGCGACCAAGGGCTTCGGCATGGTCGACGCCTGGGGCCTCGGCTTCTGGTCTCTGATCGCCTTTACCCTGCAGATGGCGATGATCATCATCGGCGGGTACGCCGTGGCCACCAGTGGTCCGGTCGCCCGGCTGATCACCCGGCTGGCCCGGATCCCCCAATCCCCCCGTACTGCGGTCGCCTTCGTCGCGGCCGTCGCCATGTTCGCGTCCTACCTGAACTGGGCCTTCAGCCTCATCTTCGCCGCGATCCTCGCCCGCGAGGTGGCTCGCAACGTGCCGAAGGCGGACTACCGGGCTCTGGGCGCGATGGCGTTCCTGGGACTCGGCACGGTCTGGGCGCAGGGCCTGTCCGGCTCGGCCGCCCTGCAGGTGGCGAGCGCGAGCAGCAGCCCGGCGCCAATCCAGGAGGTGATCCGGGCCGGTGGTCGCGAGAGCGGCTTGATACCGCTCACCGACACGATCTTCACCTGGCAGGCGATCGTCGCGACGCTCCTCGTGTACTGCGTGGGCGTGGCGATGGCCTGGTTCATCGCACCGGGCGAGGGAAGCTCCAAGACCGCTGAGGACATCGGCATCGAGCTCCGCCCCCTGATCGGGCGTGGTTCGGCGTACAACGGGCAGCGGGTGGACGGTGAGGAGGAGAAACGCCGGCCGGGTGACTGGCTCGAGCACTCGCCGTTGTTCAGCCTGCTGGTGGTCCTGCTCGGCGTGGTCTACCTGGTCCGCTACTTCGACGGCAAGAGCTTCTTCAACGCGCTCGACCTGAACACGGTGAACCTGATCCTCTTTCTGCTGGCGATGCTGCTGCACTGGCGGCCGTGGCGGATGGCCCGGGCAGTGCGGGACGGCGCGCCGGCGGCGGCCGGAGTACTGCTGCAGTTCCCCTTGTACGGCGGCATCTTCGGCATGATCGCCTACACCGGGATCTCCGCCCGGTTGGCCGGATGGTTGGTGCAGGCAAGCAACCAGTTCTTCTTCCCGCCGTTGGTGGCGATCTACTCCTGCATCCTCGGGATCTTCGTTCCCAGTGGTGGCAGCAAATGGGTGATCGAGGCGCCGTACGTGCTGGACGCGGCCAACCAGCTCACCGTGGACGCGGGCTGGATGGTCGTCGTGTACGACCTCGGCGAGGCCAGCGCCAACCTGCTGCAGCCGTTCTGGATGCTGCCGACGCTGGCCATCCTCGGCCTCAAGGCCCGCGACATCATGGGCTACACGTTCACCATGTTCCTGGCCTGCTTCCCGACGGCTCTGATCGCCGTCACGCTGCTGGCGCCGCACGTCACCGGCTGAGCGCCGGAAAGCGGTTCCAGCCGATTCCGGACCAGGGTGGGAACGGTGACCGGACGACCGGTTAGGATCCATCGGTTTAGGGAGCGTTACCACATCCGCCGTACTCTGGGTCGCAATGACTTCAGCGAGATCGTCGAGGATTGCACTGTGAGTGAAGCTCGTAGGAAGGCTCCTACCCGCGCACGCCGCAAGAAACACTGGGCACTGAGGGTCGCCGGCTGGTTGCTGGCACTGTTCTTCCTCGGCGTGATCGGAGCCGCTGCCACCTTCTTCATCGGCTACCAGACCACCGACATCCCGGACGTGAACAAGGAGTTCGCGACCAACACCACCACGGTGACGTACGCGAACGGTACTCGCGAACTGGGGTCGCTCTACGAGCAGAACCGGCGATCGGTGCCGCTGGCCCAGATCCCGAAGCACGTCCAGGACGCCGTCATCGCGGCCGAGGACCGGACCTTCTGGACGAACCCCGGCATCTCGCCGTCCGGCATGGCCCGGGCCGCCTTCAACATCGCCCGCGGCGAGCAACTGCAGGGCGGTTCGACGATCACCCAGCAGTACGTGAAGATCATGTACCTGACCCAGGAGCGGACCTTCTCGCGGAAGTTCTCCGAGCTGTTCATCGCGACCAAGCTGAGCCGTTCGCAGGACAAGAAGAGCACCCTCGAGGGCTACCTGAACACCATCTACTTCGGCGAGGGCGCGTACGGCGTCGCCGCCGCGGGTGAGGCGTACTTCCAGGTCAAGGACCCGAAGAACCTCAGCGTTCCGCAGGCCGCTCTGCTGGCCACCGTGCTGAACAACCCGAGCATCTTCGATGTGGACGACAAGTCCAAGAAGACTCAGGACCGCATTCTCAGTCGCTACCGGTACGTGCTCGACGGTATGCGCCTGTCCGGCACCATCACTCAGGCGCAGGCCGATGCTTACAGCAAGAACCTTCCGGCACTGAAGAAGAAGGGCAAGAGCAGCCGGTACAAGGGTTCGGCGGGCTTCCTGCTGGACATGGCTCGCAAGGAACTGGTGAAGCTCGGTTTCACCGACGAGCAGATCGTCGGCGACGGTCTCAGGGTGAAGACCACGATCGACTACAAACTGCAGGAGAACGCGGTCAAGGCCGTCTTCAGCGACAAGCAGCCGGGCAAGCCGGACAAGCTGCACATCGGGCTGGCCTCGGTCCGGCCGGAGACCGGTGAGCTGGTCGCGATGGTCGGCGGACCCGACTTCCTGAAGAGCCAGATCAACTGGGCGACCGCCAGGGCCCGGCCGGGATCGTCCTTCAAGCCGTTCGCGGTCGCGGCGGCCCTGCAGGAGGGGAAGACCCTCGAGGACACCTTCGAGGGCGACGGCCCGATCGAGATCCGCGGCGGCAAGTACGACAACGAGTTCGGCGAGGACTACGGCACGGTCAGCCTGCTGACCGCGACCGAGAAGTCGGTCAACACCGCCTTCTACGACCTCGTCGACCGGCAGTTGGACAGCGGCCCGGAGAAGGTCGCCAAGGCCGCCGAGGCGGCCGGCATCCCGACCATCCCGGCCGCCGACCGGGACGCGCCGGCGCTGGTGCTCGGCCCGAACGCCTACGCCTCGCCGGTCGACATGGCGAGCGCGTACGGAACCTTCGCGGCCGATGGCAAGCGCACGCCGGCGCACATCATCAGCGAGGTCAAGGACATCACGGGCAAGGTCCTGTGGTCCGACAAGTCGAAGCTGCAGGCCACCCAGGCGATCGACCCGGAGATCGCCAAGACGACGAGCTACGCCCTGCAGCAGGTGGTCGACGCCAAGGGCGGCACCGGTAGCGCCGCTCGCGAGATCGACCGCCCGGCCGCGGGCAAGACCGGTACCGCCGGCGGTATGTCGGTCGACCACCGACGCGCGAACCTCAAGTGCAAGTGCGAGAAGTTCAAGGAGGGCGACGACACGCTCACCTCCTGGTGGGTCGGCTACACCCCGCAACTGTCGACGGCGGTGCTCTACCGGGCCGGCAAGGAGGGTGAGTCCGACCTGGACGACTACACCGACGAGAACGCGTTCTTCGGTGGCGGCTACCCGGCCGAGACCTGGGTCGACTTCATGAAGCCGTCGCTGGAGGACCTGCCGGTGGAGGAGTTCTCGGAGCCGAGCGAGGAGAACATGGGGACGCCGACCCCGACGTTCACCCCCTCAAAGACACCGCCGAGCAACACGCCGTCCAACACCCCGAGCAACACGCCGTCCAACACCCCGTCGAACACGCCGTCCAACACCCCGTCGCGGACGCCGACGAAATCGCCGACCAAGACGCGGACGCCGAAACCCCCGTGGCCGACCTTGCCGACCACACCACCCACTGAGGGCAGCACCCCGAACGATCCAGGCGGGCCGAACGACCCAGGCGACGGCAACCAGTAGCTCGATTAAGGCGGCACCCACTTCGGGTGCCGTCTTCGTTTTCGGAGGCTTCTGGAGGCCTGAGGGTGCTGTTCCGATCAGTTCGGTGTGTCGGTGGCCGGAGACCGGAGAGAAGCTCGACCTGGTTTCGCGGACGACGACGGTCGGTTCCGTCGGCGATCATGGCGGCCGGGGTGGTCGTGGTGGTGGCTGGTGGGGTGGTCGGGCGCAGTCGGTCGCGCCGGTCGCGGTGAAGGGCTTGGCCGGGGCATGAGGCACCATGGTCGGTGTGAGTGCGGGTAGGCGGTTCGTTGCGTGGTGGCTGGGTTCTGCGCAGAAACGGGCGCCTGGTGGTTGCTGAGCGGGCGGTGGCGGAGGACGAGCAGCCGCGGCGGGCCAAGCGCGCCCGGGACGCCGGCCGGCTGCGGGAGTTGATGCCGGACCTGCTGGCCCGGGAGACGCTCGGATGGTGGCTGGTCACCCGGATCGGGATCTTCCTGATCTCGGTGTCGGCGCCGTTGCTGTTCAACCCGGGCGACAACTACCCGAAGGTCTGGCGGGCCTGGATCCAGTGGGACGTCCCGCACTTCACCGCGATCGCGGAGTTCGGCTACGACAAGGGCGAGCCTTCGGGTGCTCCGCTCGCGGCGTTCTTCCCCGGCCTGCCGTTCCTGATGCGGATCGTCGGCTCGATCGGGATCGGCCCGGTCGCGGCCGGTGTCGTGATCTCCCTGGTCACCAGCGCGGTGGCGGGGATCGCGCTGGCCAGGCTGGCGCAGTACGAGTTTCCCCAGTTGGCGAACTTCGGGCCGAAGGCCGCGCTGATCTGGTTCACGGCTCCGGTCGGGGTGTTCCTGGCCGCGCCGTACACCGAGGCGCTGTTCTGTGCCTTCGCCTTCCCCGGCTGGCTGGCGGCGCGGCAGGGCCGGTGGGCGAAGGCGGCGATCTTCGTCGCGCTGGCCTCGACCGTGCGGGTGTCGGGCATCTTCCTGGCCTTCGCGCTGGTGGTCGAGTTCATCACCTCGAAGAAGCGGGACTGGCCGTCCATCCCGTTTCTGGCGTTGCCGGCGGTGCCGGTGCTCGCCTTCATGGCCTACCTGAAGCAGATCCACGGCTCGTGGTTCGCCTGGCAGGAAGCGCAGGAGAAGGGCTGGGCCCGCGAGTTCACCGAGCCGTGGGTCTCGGTGCGGCACACCTTCGACGCCGCGAGCACGGGCTACTTCGCCGGGGATCGCAGCGACTGGACGTGGATGTTCCGGGCCGAACTCGTCGCGCTGTTCGTCGGCCTGGCGCTGCTCGTCTGGCTGCTCCGGCGCCGGTCGTGGGGGGAGGCCGCCTGGGTGGGGAGCACGGTCGCCGCGTTCGTCACGTCGTACTGGGTCTTCTCGCTGACCCGGGCCACCCTGCTGTGGTGGCCGCTGTGGATCGGTCTCGCGGTCCTGGTCGAACGAAGACCCTGGCTGGCCCGCCTCTACCTGGCGGTGGCGATACCCCTCTTCGCGATCTGGGCGGCCGCCTTCTTCATCGGCCGCTGGAGCGGCTGACGTAGCTGAACCGCTGCGGCGCGGTCTCCCCGTACGGCGTAACGATGGTGGCGGTGAGCTCGTGGACTCCCGGGGTCAGGTCGAGCGGCCATTCGCCGTCGTGGAGGAGATCCGGGCCGAGCCGGATCCCGGTGCCATAGGGATGCGCGTGGGTGAAGCGGACCGTGGGGTTGGTACCCCGTCCGCCGATGCCGGTGGTGATGGCCGAGAGGCGGGGGTAGGCGAGGTCGCCGTCGCGCAGCAGGCGCGGAGTACGGATGGTGCGTTGCTCCTGGAAGACCGGTGCGAACGAGCCCTCCGACCAGGTGTAGCCCGTGGTCGAGGCGGAGGCGAAGTACGAGAACCAGCCGGCGGCTTGTGCGTTCGTGAGCGGTTCCACGTCGCCCGCCCCGACGAACGCCGGTACTTCGGCCGACCGCTGCAACTCCCGGACGCCGAGCGGGTGGCCGCCGGCATCGACCCAGTACGACCCGTTCTGCCCGTCCAGCAGCACCCACCGGTCCAGGTCGTCGATCCAGGCCTCGCTCACGACATGGCCGCGCCCGACGCCGACGTGGTGGTCGGCCTGCCGCAGATCCACCCGCCGCGAAGGAATCCGTACTGCGTTCAGCGCCTGGCTGAGCACGATCGAATACTCGGCACAGGCGAACCGGGCCCCGGCCTCCACTCGTTCGAGCACGTTCAGCGCGTCCGGGTCCTCGACATGGTCGTTCGCGTGGTCCCACTGGGCGTGCACCCAGGCCAGCATCCGCCGGGCTGTCTCCCAGGCCGACGGCGACGGCCTGGGCAGTCGAGCGAGCAGTGGGGCCAGGCGGTCCGGCGCGATCGTGTAGAGCTCGACCGGCAGTGCGGGGCCGGGTTCAGGCCAGTCGGTGAGCTCTACCAGCGGCTGCGGAACGTTAGCCCGCATGCGCTCCCGCAACGAAGGCCAGGCGGCGTCGGCACCGAACAGCTTCTCCAGCTCGCCCTCGAACAGCTCCGGCTGGCTGAGGCCAGCGGCAACGGCCTCCTCCAGTAGCGCAATCGCATTGGGCGCCCCTAGTCGTCTGGCCGCCACAGCGACTGCAGGAGCCCACAGATGCACCCACCACTGCTCGTCGGTCCGCAGCTCTCTGACCAGCTCCAGCAGCGGGCGGTCCTCCCCGTCGCGGACCAGCTGCTCTGCCCTGAGTCGCAGCTCGGCCAGTTCACGAGGCGGTAGGTCGTCCACGAGCTCGGTCACCCGCCCATCATCGACGTGTCCACGATGTGGACAGTTTCGGGTCAAGGCAACCTATCGCGCGCCTCGCTCGTCAGTAGGGAGGAAGGGGTGGCAGGCCGGGCGGGGTCGCCACCCCTCCACTTCTTCAGAAGTGACGTCCGGCGGAACCCCTCAGGGGCGGGTTCCGCCGGACGTTTGTTTCACCCGTAGTTCCGGTCGATCGACTGCGACGGAGTCGGGCTCGGCTGGGTCTTGGCCACCCGCTGGTCGCTCGGGTGGGTCCCGGGCTCGACGCCCTTCAACGTGCCGAGCAGTTCGAGCTCGGACAGCGTCACCCCATCAGCACCCGCCGCCGGAGTCATCACCAGCCGGTACTGCGTGTACGCCTTGGGCGAGGCGATGCTGAACGACCTGGTGTACGCCGGGAACGCCCACGTCTGCCCGGACCGCTTGTCCACCTGCGACCAGGTGGTGCCGTCGGTCGAACCCTCCAGCACCCACGCCGCCGGCGCAGTACCGGTGTTTCCGCTGGTCAGGCTGTACATCGCCACCGGGCGACCCTGCTGCAACTGAACCGTCACGGTCGGGGTGGCGCCGGTCAGCGTGACCTGCTTCTTGGAGTCGTTGTCGGTCAGCGCGGACACGTCCACGCCGCCGGCCGCGGTGACGGCGCCCTCGTCCTCGGTCGAGTCCCGCCACGTCTTCGGGTCCTCGCCCGGGGTGGTGATCGACGGCGGCGCGTCCTTGCGGCCGGTGCCCCAGGCGGCCGGCTGGTCGGTCATGTCGAACTCGATCTTGCCGCCCTCGGCGATCAGGTCGTGCGGCAGCGAGGTCGAGGTCCACTTCTTGCCGTTGACCTTGACGCCCTGGACGTACTTGTTGGTCGCGCTGTTCTTCGGCGCGCTGACCACCAGCTTCTTGCCGTTGCCCAGCCGCACCGTCGCCTTGGTGAACAGCGGCGCCCCGATCGCGTACGTCGGGGAGCCGACCTGCAGCGGGTAGAACCCGAGCATGCTGAACAGGTACCAGGCCGACATCTCGCCGTTGTCCTCGTCGCCCGGGTAGCCCTGGCCGATCTCCGACCCGAGGTAGAGCCGGTCGAGGACCTCCCGGACCTTCTCCTGCGTCTTGGCCGGCTGGCCTGCGAAGTTGTACATGTACGCGATGTGGTGCGAGGGCTGGTTGCTGTGGCCGTACTGGCCCATCCGGACATCACGCGCCTCGAGCATCTCGTGGATCGTGCCGCCGTAGCCGCCGGTGTGCAACGCGTCCTCCGGGGTGGTGAAGAACTCGTCGAGCTTCTTCCCCAGGCCGTCGCGACCGCCGTACAGGGCGGCCAGGCCGGCGCCGTCCTGCGGGACCGAGAAGGCCATGTTCCAGGCGTTGGTCTCGGTGTAGTCGTGACCCCAGTCGCGCGGGTCGAAGGTGCTCGGCGAGTTGCCCCAGACGCCGTCGGGTCCCTTGCCCTGGAAGAAGTTCAGCGTCGGGTCGAACAGCGTGACGTAGTTGCGGGCCCGGTTCAGGTAGTACTGGTAGTTGTCCAGGTACTCCTGCTTGCGCGGGTCGCTCTTCTTCGCCGCGTCGTACAGCGCCTTCGACATGTTCGCGATGCCGTAGTCGTTGATGTAGCCGTCCATCGACCAGCTGAAGCCCTCACCGGTGGTGTTGGCCGTGTAGCCGTTGAAGATGCCGAGGTCCAGGCCCTTGCGCCCGACGTTCGCCGTCGGCGGCCGGACAGCCGCGTTCTTGAGCGCGGCGTCGTACGTCGCCTGGACGTCGATGCCCTTGATCCCCTTGAGGTAGGCGTCGGCGAAAGCGACGTCCGAGCTGGTGCCGACCATCAGGTTGGCGTAGCCCGGGGAGGACCAGCGGGAGATCCAGCCGCCGTCCTTGTACTGCTGGACGAATCCGTTCACCAGGTCGGCCGCCTCGTTCTGCGCGAACAGGCTGTACGCCGGCCAGACGGTCCGGTAGGTGTCCCAGAACCCGTTGTTCACATAGGTCTGGCCGGACACGATCTTCGAGCCAGTGGTCGTCGGCGTGTCCGTGCCGACCTTGGGCGACACCGGCGAGGCGTAGCTGATCACGGGCTTCTTGGCGGTGCCGGTGTTCTCCGAGCCGTTGTTCGGGTAGAGGAACAGCCGGTACAGGTTCGAGTAGATCGTGGTCAGCTGGTCGGCGCTGGCACCCTCGACCTCGATCGTGCTCAGCTTCTCTTCCCAGGCTTCCTGCGCGGCGTCGCGGACCTTGTCGAAGCGGCTGCCCTCGGCGAGCTCGAGCTCCAGGTTCTTCTTCGCCTGCGCGGTGCCGATCAGCGAGGTCGCGATCCGCAGCTGTACCTGCTTCACCTTCGGGTCGAAGGAGAAGTAGCCGCCGACGTTCGCGCCGCCACCGTTCGCCAGCTTGCCGCTGGCAACCACCTTCTGGTCGACCACGCCATACACGAAGAGACGGCCGGCGCCGGTGGACAGCCCGCTCTTGACGTCGCTGTAGCCGGTCACCACGCCGGTCTCGGCGTCGAGAGTGAGGCCGCCGAGGTTGCTCGTGTTGTCGAACACCAGCGACGCCTGGCCGGCCGGGAAGGAGAAGCGCAGCATCGCCGCGTGGTCCGTCGGGGTCAGCTCGACCGCGTTGCCGTTGTCGAAGGTGACGCCGTAGTAGTACGGCTTGGCGATCTCGTTGTCGTGGCTGAACGCCCAGGCCCGGGCCTTGCGGTCCGCGGTCGGCGTGGCCGCGCCGGTGACGACCTGGGGCATCACCTGGAAGGTCTGCCGGTCACCCATCCACGGGCTCGGCTCGTGGCTGATCGAGAACGCCTGGATCTCCGGCTTGTTCTGCTCATTGTTGCCCTTGGCGTAGTCGTACAGCCAGGAGATCGAGCCGGCGTTCGTCACCGGCGTCCAGAAGTTGAAGCCGTGCGGCACCGCGGTCGCCGGGAAGTTGTTGCCCCGGGAGAAGCCGCCGGTGGAGTTCGTCCCGCGGGTGGTGATCGCCAGGTCCGACGGGTGCTTGCGTGCGGTCTTCTGCGCGGCAGTGTCATCAGTGGCCGGGTTGGCTGTGCTTTTGCTGATCCGCACGTCGTCGATCCAGCCGCGGAAGTCGGCCGGGCCGCTCGGCTTGTCGTAGCCGACCAGGATCCGCTTCACCGTCTTGCCGGCCGCTACCGTGCCCAGGTCGGCCTCGATGTTGTTCCACTGGTTCGTGGACAGGCCCTTCGCGTCGCCCTGACCGCGCGGGCTGAGCTCGAAGCCGTGGTGGTCCTTCGCCTTGAGGTCGCTCAGGTAGGTGCCGTCGTCGAAGGCGAGGTCCAGCGCCGCGAAGGTGCTCGGGTAGCTCAGGTCGCCCTCGACGTGCTCGGGGAAGATCTTGTACGACAGGCGAGTGTCCTTGCCGACCTTCAGGTCCACGTCGGCGACCTTGTTCCAGGTGTACCCGCGGCCCTCGGCGGTCTGGTGGCCGGCGTACCGGAAGGACTTCACGCCGGTGAAGCCGGTCCGGGCGCGGGCGTTGTAGGCGCTGGTCGGGCCGGAGTCCAGGCGCGACTCGGCCACCTCACCCGGAGGCGGCAGCGGGGCGCCGTTCGAGATGTACCAGTCGGCCAGTTGGACGATGTTCTCGCCGTGGTTCAGGGTCACGTCCAGCTTGAAGAAGGTGTACGCCGTGTCGTTGGCGAAGGTGTACTCCTTCGTCTGGAACCGGTTCTCGAAGCTCTCGCCGGTCCTGGTGTCCAGCGTGGTCCAGGTGGTGCCGTCGTTCGAGCCGGAGACGGTCCAGTTCTGCGGGTCGCGGCCGTCGGCGTCGTTCGCCGAGGTCAGCGCGTACTTCCGGATCGTGACCGGGGCCGAGGTCTGGTAAACCAACCAACCGGTTGGTTGGAAGACCAGCCACTTGGTGAACTTGTCCCCGTCGGCCGCGTTCGTCGCGATCTCACCGCCACCGGTGTTCTCACCGTTCGCGGTCACCGTGGTGACCTTGTCCATCTCGCTGCCGCCGATCCCGGTCGGCGTCGGGCCCTGGACGCCGTCGGTCCGGGGTTTCCCGTCCGGGCCGGTCTCGACTTCGTCGGTGTAGCCGGGCTGCGGCTGGCCCGGTTCGAAGGAGGTGAAGAACGATGTGGACCCGGCCGCGGGCGGCTGGGTGGCGGCCTGAGACTCGATCGGTTCGGCGGCGCTTGCTGACGTCATGGCAGTCATTGTCACAACAAGCCCGAGAGACGTGACGAGCCCCAGGGGGCGGCGGAAGTTCATCTACGGCTCCTTGCACGGCAGACCGGCCGCCGGAGCCACGTTCGATGGGTCCGGTGACCGAGATGTTTACGCGGCCCCGATGACAAGGTTGTCAGCCCGCGTCCGGGGTGATCCTGCCCATCATGATCACCCGTGGTCAAGGGTTCGTCGCGGACCGTTCGTGCAGCAGACCCGGATCTGCGCTCGCGGGTGGCCCCTTCGGTAGGTTGGCAGGTATGGACGGATACGACGACAGGGTGCTCGTGACGGGCGCGTCCGGCTTCATCGGCCGGGCCGTGGTCGCCGCGCTGCGGCAGCGGGACATCCCCGTGACGGCAGTGGACCGGAATCCGCCCGACCCCTCCTGGGACGCCGGCGTCACGGCGATCACCGGCGATTTGGCCGACCAGGAGGTGTGCATCGCGGCCTTCGAGACCCGGCCGCGCGCGGTGGTCCACCTGGCCGCGATGACGTCGGTACTGCGCTCCGTCGACGCGCCGATGAAGACGTTCGCGGAGAACGTGACGATCACCCAGGTCCTGCTCGAGCTGTCCCGGGGCAGCGGTGTGGGCAGCTTCGTGATGGCGTCCACGAACGCCGTCGTCGGGAATGTCGGGACCGAGACCATCACCGCCGACCTGCCCCTGCGCCCGCTCACGCCGTACGGCGGGACCAAGGCGGCATGCGAGATGCTGCTCTCGGCGTACTCCGGCAGCTACGGCCTGGCGACGGCGGCTCTGCGGTTCACCAACGTCTACGGCCCGGGCATGGCGCACAAGGACAGCTTCGTGCCGCGGATGATGCGCGCGGCGCTGGCCGGAGAAGGCGTCCGCGTGTACGGCGACGGCCTGCAGCGGCGGGACCTCGTCTACATCGACGACGTGGTCGCGGGCGTGCTCCTGGCCCTGGAGACCCAGTACGACGGCCGGGCGATCATCGGCTCAGGTGACTCCGTGTCGGTGATGGACATGCTCGAGGCAGTCCGCGCGGTCTCGGGTGCTGCCGTCCCGGCAGAGCACGTGGACGCCCAGGCCGGGGAGATGCCGGCAGTGGTGGTCGACGTGTCCGCGAGCGCAGAGAAGCTCGGCTACCGGCCGACTGTGACGCTGAAGGACGGCTTGGCTCGGACGTGGCAGTACTTCCGGCAACAGTGAAGAGGGCGCTCAGAACGCACTGGTTGCTGGCCATCTTCCTGGTGGCCGGCTTGGCGCTTCGTGTCCTGGCGGCCATCGCCTACCGGCCGTCAATCATCTACACCGACTCGGTGCAGTACCTGAAGAACATGGAGGAGCTGAAGCCCGACCAGCTCAACCCCATCGGCTACGACTTCGTACTGCGCCCTCTGGTCGACCTCGGCGGCCTGACGGGCGTCGTGATCGTCCAGCACCTGGCGGGTCTGGGCATAGGCATCGCCATCTACGCCTTGGCCCGGCGGCTCGGCGTCTACCGCTGGCTCGCCGCACTGGCCGCCGCACCGATCCTGCTCGACGCCTACCAGGTGCAGATCGAGCAGAACATCATGGCTGAAACCACTTTCGACGTACTGCTCGTCGCGATCCTCTGGATCCTGCTTGGCTGGGGTAAGCCGGGCTGGAAGCGAGCAGGGTTGGCCGGGCTGCTCCTGGGCGCCGCGTTCGCAGTACGCACGATCGGCCTGACCCTGATCGTTCCTGTGCTCCTGTACCTCGTCGTGGTCGGCTCGGCCTGGCGCCACCGCCGCACCCAACTCGTACTGCGTACCGGTGCCGCGCTGGCCGGATTCGCTCTCGTCCTGGTCGCCTACGCCGGCAACTTCCACTCTGAGACCGGTAGGTGGGCGATCTCGGGCGCGGAGAACCAGGTCCTCTACGGGCGGACCGCAGTGGTCGCCGACTGCGCCAAGCTGCCGCTCAACGAGGGCACCAGGTTGTTCTGCCCGAAGGAGCCGCTGGGGCAACGTCTCGGCGTCGACAAGTACGCGCACAACCACTACGGCGATCCGAACTGGCCGGGCCCGCTACCACCGGGGACTACCAAGCAGCAGTTGGCCGAGGAGTTCAGCGGGCTGGTGATCCGGCATCAGCCGTTCGACGTGGCCTGGGCCGCTTTCAAGGACTTCCTGAAGGGATTCGCTCCCACCAGGACGACCTCGCCGGACGACGTACCGCTGGAGCGGTGGCAGTTCCAGTTGACCTATCCGAACCTGGATGACCCGGACACGGTCGAGGCCTCGCAGCGGTGGGGCGGGATGCCGCCGCACGTCAACCACGATCCTGCGGCGATCCTCAGGGCTTACCAGCTGAACGGTGGCTACACCTCCGGGTTGGCACTCGGGATAGCCGTGCTGATCGCTCTAGCAGCCGTGGCCGGTCTCGGCCGAGCCAGGAAGTCCGGTCTTCGCTCTGCCGCACTCCTACCCGTTGCGGGCGGGTTGATCCTGCTGCTCGGCTCTGCTGCCTTCGAGTTCTCCTGGCGCTATCAGCTGCCCGGGTTGGTGCTGTTCCCGCTGGCGGGAGCGATCGGGCTGCGCGCGCTGCTGGGGGCCGACCAGGGACGACCGGCCATGGCCAACTACCCGGACAAGGTGGACTCCGAGGCGCTGGAGGACTTCCGCGAACGTCATGGCGAGCCGGCCTTCGCGCCGCTCGTCGTGGTGATTGCCGCCTACAACGAAGCCGGCGGGATCGGCCCGGTGCTGGCGAACATGCCGAAGACGTGCGCGGGTCTGCCCGTCGACGTCTTGGTGGTCGTGGATGGGGCCGAGGACAACACTGCCGAGATCGCCGCCGCCCAGGGGGCCTACGTGTGTATCGCCCCGAGCAATCGTGGCCAAGGTGCGGCGCTCCGGTTGGGGTATCACCTTGCCGGGCAGGGCGGAGCGCAGTACGTGGCCACTACGGACGCGGACGGGCAGTACGACAACGATGAGCTCGACGCGCTGCTGAAGCCGATCCTGGACGGGCAGGCCGACTTCGTCACCGGTTCACGCCGCCTGGGTGAGGAGGACGCGGACAGCAGGTTGCGCTGGCTCGGAGTACGGGTTTTCGCCGTACTGGCGTCGGTTCTGACCAGGCGGAAACTCACCGACACGTCGTTCGGGTTCCGGGCGATGCGGGCCGAGCTGGCCTGCTCGGTGACGCTGCGGGAGCCGCAGTACCAGTCGTCGGAGCTGCTGCTCGGAGTGCTGGCGAGCGGAGCTCGCGTGGTCGAGTTGCCGATGACCATGCGCCGCCGCGGCGACGGGACCAGCAAGAAAGGCCCCGGTGTCGTGTACGGCGCCAACTACGCGCGGGTGATGACGACCACCTGGCTCCGCGAGTACGTGCTTGCTCGCGGCAACAAGTTCAGGCCGGCACCCGCGCCACGCACAGCACCGTCTGCCCGAACGGGACTCGGATCCGGCGCTCCACCGCCCGAGTGACCGGTACGACGAACCGGTCGTAGATCGCCACCAGCTTCGGATTCGGCGCGGTGCTGCCCCCTCGGCGGACCGCGGCCCACCAGGCGATGCCGCCGAGCAGGTTGACCGGTTTCGCGACCTCGACCTGCAGCCCGGCTCTTAGTACGGCGTCGCTGACGGTGGCCGGCGTGTACCGGCGGACGTGCCCGACACGGCGGTCGAACTCCCCGTACAACTGCTGGTAGCCGGGCACCCAGAGGACGATCGACCCGCCCGGCACCACGAGTTCGGCCAGCGATCGCAGCGCGCCGGCGTCGTCCTCGATGTGTTCCAGCACATTGATCGCGATCACCGAGTCGACCGGCTTGTCCAGGCTGAACTCGCTGCCCAGCGCCAGTTGCCGCGCCTCGACCTCGGGCCGATCGGAAAAACGGGCCGCGAGCAACTTCACCGCGTCCGGGTCGGCATCGGTGACCACCAATCGGTCCAGACCAGTGAAACCCGCCGCGAACTCGCCCAGTCCGGCGCCCACCTCGAGCACCGAGCGGCCGCAGTACGGGGAGATCAGGTCGAGTTGGTAGCGGCGGTAGCGAGGCTGATCCGCGCCGCCCTGCTCGAGGTCACGCCCGGTGGCGTTGCTGAAGGCTCCGGAATGTTCTTGCATCCAGCCCATTGTGCCCGCTGAGCCTGAACGTCGCCGGTGCGACCCGATTCACAGGAGATTGCCAGGCTTCTCCAAGGTGAATCTGGCGTCGAGTGGGTACAAATGATCAGGACAAAGGTTGTTCCCTGTCCGGAAGGTGGTCGGTCCGTGCGTGTTCTCGTCCTGGGTGGTGACGGTTACCTGGGGTGGCCGACAGCGCTGCATCTGTCCGATCAAGGGCATCAGGCAGCAGTGCTCGACAACTTCGCCCGCCGGGGGTACGACCGCGAACTGGGCGTCGACAGCCTGGTCCCGATCGAGGATCTCGACACCCGGGTCGCCGCCTGGGAAGAGGTCTCCGGACAGCGGATCGCGTCGTACGCCGGTGACCTGCTCGACGCCGACTTCGTCTACCAAGTACTCCGTGAGTTCCGGCCGGAGGCGATCGTGCACTTCGCCGAGCAGCGGGCCGCGCCGTACTCGATGATCGACCGGCAGCACGCCGTCTACACCCAGCAGAACAACGTCATCGGCACGCTGAACCTGATGTACGCGATGGCCGAGATCGACCCGGACATCCATCTGGTCAAGCTCGGCACGATGGGGGAGTACGGCACGCCCAACATCGACATCGAGGAGGGCTGGCTGGAGGTCGAGCACAACGGCCGCAAGGACCGGATGCTCTACCCGAAGAAGCCGGGCTCGTTCTACCACCTGAGCAAGGTGCACGACTCGCACAACCTGGAGTTCGGCTGCCGGGTCTGGGGTCTGCGGGTCACCGACCTGAATCAAGGCGTGGTCTACGGGCAGCAGACGCCGCAGACGATCCGCGACCCGCGGCTGGCGACCCGCTTCGACTACGACGCGGTGTTCGGCACGGTGCTGAACCGCTTCGTCATCCAGGCCGTGCTCGGTGAGCCGCTGACCGTCTACGGCACCGGCGGCCAGACCCGTGGCCTGCTGGACATCCGGGACACGGTCGAGTGCATCCGGCTTGCGGTCGAGAACCCTGCGGAGGCAGGGGAGTTCCGCGTCTTCAACCAGATGACGGAGAGCTACTCGGTCAGCGAGATCGCCGCCCTGGTCGCCGAGTGCTTCCCCGGCCCGGTCCAGGTCGATCACCTGGAGAACCCGCGGGTCGAGCAGCCCGAGCACTATTACAACGTCAAGCACACCGGCCTGGTCGGCCTCGGCCTGCAGCCGCACCTGCTGTCGGACACGCTGATCGAGTCGATGTTCGACATCGTTGCCGCGAACAAGGATCGGGTGAACCTCGGCGCGCTCCTCCCCACCGTCCGCTGGCGCGGCGGCCTCAAGAACGGCTGACCCGCGGGACTCAGCGGGTTGCGGCGACCAGCAGGATCGGGAGGACGGCGAGGAAGCGGTCGCGGCGGCCGCGGTCGGTCTGTTCGGCGAGCCAGCCGTCGGCGTCGTCGCGGGTGATCAGCGCCTTCTCGACCGCGGCCGCCGCCGCGCCTTCGAGTTGCTTCGCCAGCAGCCGATGGTCGGTGACCACCTCGGTGTGGACGACCACCTCGACGTCGTGGAAGCCGTTGTCGAGCAGCAGATCGCGGTAGCCACGTGCCGCACGAGGAGACACCGAGCGCGACTCGAGCCCGAGCAGGACCACGTCGGTCAGATCCTGGTCGTCGCTGTCGAGCATGAAGAAGCCGTAGTCCTGACCGACGAGCACGATCCGCCCGGCGGGCCGTAGTACTCGGTAGGCCTCGGCCATCGTCGGCTGTGGGTCGGCGAGGAGGTGGAACAGCCGGGCAGCGCGATAGCCGTCCACCGATTCGTCTTCCAGCGGCAGTTGATCGGATGGTGCCACGTGAAACACCGCGTCCGGAGTACGGGATCTGGCGGTGGCGATGGCGGCCGGGTCGGTGTCGACGCCGATCGCCTTGATCTGGGCCGCGGTCAACTCACCGACCGCGTGCCCGGCTCCGCAGGCGACATCGACGCAGGTGTCACCGGCGGCCAGCCCCAGCAACCGGTACGACTCCGCCCGCAACGCGAGCGCCCCCGTGGTCTGCTCGATCCGGTCCAGGAATGTCAGTTCGCCCATACCCCCACGCTCCAACCTCAAGGGCACCTGAAGTCAAGCTCCAGGTCCACGCTCAGTCCATCGACACCCGGTCGAAGACGGTGGTGGTGAAGCGGACATCGACGCCGACCTCGTCGCCGACCGCGGGTGGGGCGACCGAGGACGGCAGGAAGAGCATGCTCGCCTGCATGTGCGGGGGCTCGGCGAACCAGCGCTGCTTGCCCTCGATGGTGAACGGCGACAGCGCCATTCCGGCGGCGTCCAGGCTGCCCTTGGCCATCGCGATCGCCCGCTGCCGCACGGTGGCGGCCGCGGTTGGAGCCTCCAGGCCGACGCCGTGGGCGGTGCCACCCGACACGACCAGGATGTGGCCGTCCCCGGCGACCCGGCGCTGGCGATACCCGACGCGCTCGCCCCGGCGTACGGAATGGACGTCGAGCACGGTGGCCGCGACCGAGAAGGCGCCGCGGTCACCGAGCCAGAGGCCGGTGCCCATCCGGAGCCGGACGTCGTCGCCGATGTCGGCCAGCTTCTGGGCCGGCACGTGCGACACCCACAGCGGGCCGTTGCGGACCGCGCGGGCCGCCTTGCCGAGCTCCTGCGCCTCCCGGATGTTCGCGGACGTGCCGCCCGCGCCCATCGGGAAGTGCAGGGACCAGCCCTCGAACTTGATCCGGTCCAGGGCGTTCAGCAACATCGTGTGCCGCAGTTCGCGCGCGCCGATGCCGTGCCGGCGCATCGAGGTCTGCACCTCGATCAGCACCCGGCTGCCGGCCGGGATGGAGACCAGGTCGGCCAGCCGGCTGACCGTGTGGATGACGTTCTTGCCCTGCGGGATCTCCAGGAACGGCCGCCACGGCGAGAGCACCACGACGTCGTCCTTGAAGTCCGGCGGTACTTCGAAGTACGTGCCGACCGCGACGGTCTTGGCGCCCAGCGCGCGGGACTCGGCGAGCAACCGGGTGTTGCCGACGCCGTACCCGTTGCCCTTGGCGACCGGGATGATGTCTTGGTTCCACGTGGAACGGAGGTGGTCGCGCCAGCGGTCCGAGTCGATGTGCAGGGTCAGGGGCATGTCAGCTTCATCGCCGTCTCATGTAGAGGTCGAATGCGGTGTAGAGCGCCTTGTTCAACGGCAGATCCCACTCACCGACGTACTCGACGGCTTCGCCGCCGGTGCCGACCTTGAACTGGATCAACCCGACGTGCGGGTCGTTCGCGTCCAGGGTGTCGGTGATGCCCCGTAGGTCGTACACGGACGCACCGGATTCGAGCGCGTCCGACATCATGCGCCACTGGATCGCGTTCGATCCGCGGACGTCTCGCTTCGCGGTGGAGCTGGCTCCGTAGGAGTACCAGGAGTGCCCGCCCACCCGGACCCAGATCGTCGACGCGACCAGGTCGCCCTCGTGGTAGGCGTTGTAGAGCCGGAAGTCGCAGCAGTCGGCCGGCTGGTTCGCCATCGCCGCCTGCATCTTGGTGAAGTACGGCAGCGGCCGCGGGGTGAAGTGGTCCCGCTCGGCCGTCTCGACGTACAGCGCGTGGAAGGCCTTCAGGTCCTCCGGCGTCCCGAGGGAGACCTCGACGCCGAGCTTGGCCGACTTCTTGATGTTGCGCCGCCACTGCTGGTTCATGCCGGTGAGCAGCTCGTCCGGCGTCTTGCCGGCCAGCGGCACCTGGAACACGTACTGCGGCTGTCCCGCGGCGAAGCCCTCGCCGGTGCGCGGCGGCTTCCAGCCGAGCGCGCGCAGCTGGGCGGCCACGGTCGCGCCGGACGGCTCGATCACGTCCGGCCGGACGTCGCCGAGCTTGGGCTGCTGCCCGCTGGCGATCGCGTCCTTGATCGTCTTCGCGGTCCAGCGCCGGGTCGGCACCGGCGGACCCATCCGCAGCCCGAACGCGCCCTGCTCCTGGGTGTGCGCCGCCAGCGGCCGCAGGTACCGGCCCAGGTCGATCGCGTCCCAGTCGATCACCGGTCCCTCGGGCAGGTAGGCGAGGTAGCGCTTGACCTTCGGCATCTGCCGGTAGAGCACCAGGGCGACGCCGACCAGTTGATCCGGAGCGGCGGGATCGAACCAGCCCAGCGACTCGGCCTTCCACTCGCTCTTCACCGCCGCCCAGCCCGGGGTCTGCAGGAAGCTCGCCGAAGGCTGCGCCGCGACGTACGCGGCGTGCTGCTCGGCGGAGATGGTCCGGATGCTCAAGTCACTCACGGTCCGTCAGGTTACCGGCCCGCAGCGCCAGACCGTAGCCGAGCCGGAAACCTGACCGGATGCCGCTCACCTGGGGGGACTCGGACCGCAGGTGAGAAATGCCTTCAGCTCAGCAGCAGATCGAGCGAGACCTCCCACAGCCGGGTCGCCGCGTCCGGGTCGAGAGCGTGCTCGGCCACACCTTCGATGCCCGGTGCGTGCGGCAGGGCTTCGTTGTTGTCCTCGAAGTACCGGCCGCCGATTCCCTCGAGCAGCGGCGACGCCGCGAGCAGGACCGAGGTGGACGCGCCCTGTTCGACCGTCTTCCACGGGTAGTTGTCGAAGATCTCCTTGAGCGCGGGGTCCGCGTCCAGGTCCACGTGCCGCTGGAGGGCGGTCCGGATGCCACCCGGCATCAATGCGTTGGCGGTGATCCCGTCCGGCGCCCAGCGCTTGGTCGCCTCGACCGCGAAGAGCACGTTGGCCGTCTTGGACTGCCCGTACGCCGCCCACGGGTCGTACGGGCGGTGCTCGAAGTGGATGTCGTCGAACACGACCCCCGATCTCAGGTGCGCGCTGGAACTGACCGAGACGATCCGGGCGTTCCCGGCAGCGGCGAGGGCCGGGTGCAGCCCGAGCGCCAGGCCGAAGTGGCCCAGGTGGTTGGTCGCGAACTGGTGCTCCCAGCCCTCCGGCGTCCGGTTGAGTGGTTCGGCCATCACGCCGGCGTTGGTCACCAGGATGTGCAGTGGGCCCTGCCAGTTGTCGGCGAAGGAGCGGACCGAGGAACGGTCCGCCAGTTCGATCGGCGCGACGAAGACACTCTGATTGCCGGTCGAAGCGGTGATCTCAGCGGCCGCTTGCTCGCCCGCCGTCAGGTTGCGGACGGCGAGGGTGACCTCGGCGCCGGCGGCCGCGAGTACCCGGGCGGTCTCGACGCCGATGCCGGACGCGCCGCCGGTGACGACGGCCCGGCGGCCAGTCAGGTCTACTCCGCCGATCACTTGGTCCGCGGTCGACTCGCGGGTGAAAGGTGTGGTGATTCTGCTCATCAGCTGTCCTGTTCTGATCCGAGCTAGGATTAAACGGAGGTTCCTCCGGTAGGTTTCCAGTTAATCGGAGGAGCCTCCGTTTATCAAGTCGACGGTGGGTTCGGCTAGGTTCTTGGTCCGACGGCGGGAAGCGAAGGGAGAGTGGCATGGGCGTGAGCGGTGAACGTCCGCTGCGCGCGGACGCCCAGCGCAACCGCGACCTGCTGCTCGCGGCGGCGGTCGAGTCCTTCTCCAAGTGCGGGCTGGAAGCGACCCTCGAGGGCATCGCGAAGAACGCCGGCGTCGGGATCGGCACGCTCTACCGGCACTTCCCGACCCGCGAGGCACTGGTCGAGGCCGCCTACCGCAACGAGTTGGCCGTCGTCTGCGACGCCGCGCCCGAACTGCTCGCCTCGATGGCGCCGGCCGAGGCGACCCGGGCCTGGATGGATCGCTTCATCGACTACATGACCCGCAAACTCGGTATGGCCGACGCGTTGCGCGCGGTGATCGCGTCCGGCGCCGATCCGTACGCGCAGAGCGTCGAACTGCTGGTCGGTGCGATCCGGCCCCTGCTGGAGGCGAGCGCCGCGGCCGGGGAGATCCGGTCGGACGTCGCGCCCGGGGACGTGCTGATCAGCCTGAGCGGGGTCGCGCTGGCCGCCGGATCGAACCGCGAACAGGCCGGGCGGCTGCTCGACCTGCTGATGGATGGGCTGCGCTACCGGGCCTGACGCCTGGCCCTGATCAGGTAGCGGTGGTTGTGGGCTACGAACGGGCCCTCAGTGCGGATCCGCTGGTCCAGCGCCCGGAGCGCGGGCTCGTACTTGTCGACGTCGAAGTCCGGGATCTGCCACGGGATCGCGCGCAGGTGGAAGACGATCGCGCCGACATCGAGGAAGACGAACTCCGGCCACTCCTCGGCGGCCTCGAGGATCTCGAAGCCCTGTTCGTGCAGCGCGTTCACCGCGCCCTCGCAGTGGTTCGCGGCCGCCAGCATCACCGGGGGAGCACCGAGCGCCTCGTTCAGGTCGGCGTGGTTGCGGCTGCCGACCTGTTGGGTCACCAGCACGCCGCCGGTACGCAGTACGCGGGCTAGTTCTGGCGCTTCGAGGCGGCCGTGGCGGTTGAGCACCAGGTCGACCGCGTCGTCCTCGACCGGGAGCGGATCCAGGACACCGTGCCGCCGGACGTCGACGCCGAGCGCGGCCAGCCGGCACTGCGCGAGCGGAACGTTCGGCTCGTAGCCCTCCGTCGCGATTGTTGCTTCCGGCAATGGCGCGAGCGAGGCCAGCAGTTCGCCGCCACCGGTGTCGATGTCGAGCACGCGGGTCGCCTGCTCCAGCGCGGACCGGGCCAGCCGGTCGTACGACCAGGACAGATCGGCGCTCACCGCACGGTAACCGAGCCAGCCGAAGTCCCAGCCGCTGAAGGACGCGGCCAGCGCCTCCTCGACGAGTTCCTCGTACGGCTTCATCTCCTCAAGGTAGGGACGATGCGCGTCGGCGTACATAGGTTTCTAGGCTGGACCGGTGCAGACAGGTGCGGTGGCGTTGGTGACGGGCTCGACCTCCGGGATCGGCGAGGCGACGGCGAGACGGCTGGCGGCCGACGGGGCAATGGTGGTGGTGCACTCGCGGAGCAGCCGGGACGCCGGCCTGGCGCTGGCCGCCGAACTCGGCGGCAGCTACCTGCAGGCGGACCTCGAGAACGAGGACGAAGCCGCCGGGCTGGTGCCCCGGGTGATCGCGGAGCACGGGCGGCTCGACGTACTGGTCAACAACGCGGGCATCAGTTGGCCTGTCCCGCATGCCGAACTGGACGGCCTGTCCGCCGCCGACTGGCGACGCCTCCTCGACGTGAACCTGATCGCGCCCTGGCTCCTCTGTACTGCGGCCCTGCCCGCGCTCCGCGAGTCGGGTGGCTGCATCGTCAACGTAACCAGCCATGCAGGAGTCCGCCCGAAGGGCAGCTCCATCGCGTACGCCGCCAGCAAGGCCGCCCTCAACCACGTCACAAAGCTCCTCGCGGCCGCCCTCGGCCCAGCCGTCCGGGTCAACGCCGTAGCCCCCGGCCTGGTCGACACCGCCATGACCGCGACCTGGACCGAAGCCCAAACCTTGTGGAAAACCAGCAGCCCGATGCGCCGCGCCGCCCAACCCTCAGACGTAGCCGACCTGATCGCCGCAATCATCGCCAACAACTATCTGACCGGCGAAGTAATCCTCCTAGACGGCGGCCTGAACCTCCGCTGACGCTTCTGTCGGCGGCCGATGCCCCTGGGGCAGGACTTCCGTCGGCTGTGGACAGCTTTCATCCTCAGCGCGACAGGGCGGCGCGATTGTTCACCTCCTGGTCGATCACCTCACGGTCGGTGCAGGCTAAATCAGTCCCATTGCTTGAGCCAGCCTGACCACGTTGCCCATCACGCCCTGGTTGTCGTCCATCGCGTCCAGATACGCGATCGCCTCGTCGGCCGGCAGTACGACGACCTCCAGGACCTGCTCGCCGTCAGCCGGGTTGGTCGGTTCGTGGTCGATGACCACGTCGGCGACGACGTTGATCCAGTAGGAGACCGGATGCGGCAGGTGCGGCCGGTACGGTCCGGGCCGGCGGTGATCCGCGCGGTGGGCGCCGACCCACGTCAGCGGTCCGAGCAGGCGCGCGCCGGCCTCCTCCAGGAGTTCGCGGCGAGCGGTCTCGACGATCGCCTCGCCCGGTTCGCGGGTTCCGCCGGGCAGGAAGCGCCAGCCGAGGTCGTTGCGGCAGACGACGATGCCGCCCTCGGTCCGGGCGACCACGTGCACGTTGCTGATCAGCTCGTCGGGTGGCTGCTCGGTGCTGAACCGGACGTCGAGCTCGCCCCACCCCCAGAACGCCGGTGCGAAGAGCTCGGGTACCTGTTCGGTCCAGTTCTGCATCCGGCCATTGTCCGCTGGGGCTAGGGCTTGGGCTCGCGGTTCAGGTTGTGCAGCCAGTAGGTGATGCCCCACGGCAGCAGCAGGGCGAGTCCGCCGGTGTCGCGATCCGGGATCAGGATGTCCGCCCCCACCGCGATCACCAGGCCTACAGTTGACAGCTGGAAGAGATTCAGCTTGCCCACAGCCGACTGCCCGAGGTCGAGCCGCCCGCGGGCGCAACCGACGTACAGGACGATCAGGCCGAGCATGGCCAGCGCGGACAGTGTCACGCCGACCCAGGCCTGCGGCTGGTAGGTGTCGGCCGACTTGACCACGTCGGCCACCAGGAAAACCCCGATGACCGCGGTGAGCGCGGCGCAGGTCCAGAGGAGGCGCTTGCTGATGCGCTGGGCGCGCTCAGGCGACGGTTCGGCATCGGGCATGCGCCGGACGGTACAGGAAGCTACTTCAGGTGGGCCCGCAGATAGTCGATGTCCGCCTTCTGCCCGTGGTCGCTGTTCGGCGTCTCGACCACCACCGGCGCGCCCGCGGCCTTCACCACGGCGATGATCTCGGCCGGGTCGATCTCGCCCTCTTCGAAGTTGCTGTGCCGGTCGGCACCGGACCCGAAGGCGTCACGGGAGCCGTTCGCGTGCACGAGGTCGATCCGGCCGGTGATTGCCAGCACCTTCTCCACCACCGTCGGCAGTTCCTCGCCGCCGGCGTGGAAGTGGCAGGTGTCCAGGCAGAAGCCGACCTTGTCGACGTTCTCGTTGCCGGAGGCCTGGACCGCGTCCCACAGCCGCGCGATCCGCTCCAGCCGCCGGGCCATCGCGTTGTCGCCGCCCGCGGTGTTCTCGATCAGCAGTGGCACCGGCAGATCGGCCCGCTCGATGCACTTGCGCCAGTTGTCGAAACCGGTCTCGGGGTCGTCGTCCTTGCCGACGTGACCGCCGTGCACGATGACACCCTTGGCGCCCACCTCGGCCGCCTTGTCCAGGGTCTGCTGGAGCAGCTTGCGGCTCGGGATCCGGATCCGGTTGTTCAGCGTCGCGACGTTGAGCACGTACGGCGCGTGCACGTACAGGTCGATGCCCTCGGCCTCCGCGCGGGCCTGCAGCGCCTCGGCGCCGTCGGAGTACGAGACCTTCGGTCCCTTCCACCCCTGCGGGTCGCCGAGGAAGAACTGGACCAGGTCGGCGCCCCGGTCGGCCGCCTCGGCCAGCGGGTCGTCCTGATCGACGTGCGCACCTAGCTTCAAGCTCATGCCGCCACCCTATGACCGTCCACCGACAGTCCGGCAAGACCCCGTCAGGACCAGCCTTGCGACCGGGTCACCGGCCGGGCGTCGACGGCGGGCGGCTGCACCGGGCGGCCCTCGAACTCCGTCGACAAGACGACGTGGGTGTTGATCTCGCCGTGCTCGCCCAGCCGCTCGAAGAGCCCTTCCAGATGGCGCATGGACGCGACCCGGACCCGCAGCATGGTGCAGGAGTTGCCGCTGAGCTTGTGGATCTCGAGTACTTCGGGGAAGTCCTCGGACCTGGTCGTCTTCAGCAGGCAGCGTCCGGTCGTGCAGCGCATCTGGACGAAGGCCGACAGCGGCTGCCCGGCCCGGGACGGATCGACCTGCGCCTTGTAGCCGACGATCACCCCGGACTCCTCCAGCCTTCGGACCCGGTCCGCGACGGCCGGGGGTGACAGGTTGACCCGCTTGCCGAGTTGGTTGAACGACAGCCGCCCGTCGGCCTGCAGCTCGGACAGGATCTGCCAGTCGGTGGCGTCCAGGTTTCGCTCCTGAAAGGTCATCTCCCAAGAGCACCTTCGATATCGCGGCCCGGCAAGAGCTGATGCCTTACTTCGGGCATTCAGCAGCCGCCACGGCCTTTCTAGCGTTGATGCCATGCTGATCCCCGTCATTCTGGCCGCCGCCCTGATGAACGCCGCGATGGTCGCCGCGAGCGCCGTGAGCACGATCCTGATCGCTGACGAACTGTCTGCCGGCCTGGCCGGGCTGCCCAACACCGCAGGCGTCCTCGGTACTGCGGCCGGCGCGGTGGCCGTCGGCTGGTGGAGCGCCCGGTTCGGCCGCGCCCAGGCCCTGCGGACCGTGTACGGCGTAGCGGTGGCGGGCGGTGCTCTCACAGTGCTGGCCGCTGTCGGAGGGCCCGTGCTCCTGCTCTTCGTAGGCATGTTCCTGCTCGGCGCAGGAAACGCCGCAAGCCTGCTCTCCCGGTACGCCGCCGCTGAGGTGGTCGCACCCGCACGACGAGCGGCCGCCATGAGCACAGTCGTCTGGGCCAGTACTGCAGGCGCCGTGGGTGGCCCGTTCCTCTTGCAGCCAGCCCAGGTCGCTGCCGAAGGTGCGGGACTCCCGCCACTCGCTGGACCGTTCCTCCTCGCGGTGGCTGCAGCGTTCTCGGCTTTGCTCGCGGCGAGCCGGATCCGGCCGCAGTTGGCCGCGCAGCGCGCCCCGGGCGGCGAGGACGCCTCGGATTCCTCGGACCTTCGGGGCGAGCCGCGCCCGGTTGCGGCAGCCCGCAGTACGACGGTGGTCGCGGCTGGCGTCATGCTCGTCGGGCACCTGGTGATGGTGGCTCTGATGACCTCGGTGCCCGTGCACGCACACCATCACGGTCACGGGCTCGGCGTGCTCGGGCTGATGCTGTCCGCTCACACGCTGGGCATGTTCGCGCTGGCACCCGTCACTGGCTGGTGGATCGACAGGGTGGGTCCGAAGCCCGTGATGCTCGCCGGACTCGCCACCCTCGTCGTCTCTGCCCTAGTCGTGGCAGGGCCGAGCGGGCTGACCTTCACCCCGGCCCTGTTCCTCCTGGGCTACGCCTGGAACCTCTGCTACCTCGGCGGCAGCGCGTTCCTGACCCAGGCCGCCGCAGGCTCCCCGGCTGCTCAGGCCAGGCTGGAGAGCCGAGTGGAAGCCTGGGTCTGGGCCGTCTCGGCGCTGGCCACGGCCACCTCCACCTGGCTCTTCGCCGAGGGCGGTTTCGTACTGTTGTCCACAGTTTCGATCGCTCTGGCGCTACCGTTGCTTGTAGTAGTTGCTCGGAGGCATAGAGTTGCTGCTCAGGCTCAAACTCCGGAGCACATCCGCGGATAGAGGCCTGTGGATAGTGGTCAAGAGCGTGTCCGACCGCTGGTATTCTGTTGGTGTGGGCCCGGTCCTTCGACCGGGCTTACTGCTTGACGCCGACGGCGATTGTCGGCGCCGAGCGACCCGCATCGCCCTCCTGCCACGGAGAGACCGTGGCCGCCAAGTCCGAAGGAGGTGGAGTTCGCGCATGCGTCGTTATGAAGTCATGGTGATCCTCGACCCTGAGCTCGAAGAGCGCACCGTGGAGCCGTCCCTCGACACGTACCTGAACATCGTCCGCAAGGAAGGTGGCACGGTCGAGAAGCTCGACATCTGGGGCCGGCGCAAGCTGGCTTATGACGTCAAGAAGAAGTCCGAAGGCATTTACGCCATCATCGACCTGACTGCCGAGCCGGCAGTCGTGAAGGAACTCGACCGTCAGCTCACGCTGAACGAGTCGATCCTGCGCACCAAGGTCATCCGTCCGGACCAGCACTGATCCCTGGGGTCGTCAGCAGCTTCAGTGTCGGTGCCATCCGCTACTGATAGCTGTAGACACAGCCACACCCGAAAGCAGGAGGAACGGCAATGGCAGGCGAAACCGTCGTCACACTGGTCGGCAATCTTGTCGACGACCCTGAGCTCCGGTTCACTCCGTCCGGTGCGGCCGTCGCGAACTTCCGCGTCGCGTCGACCCCGCGGACGTACGACCGGCAGTCAGGTGAATGGAAGGACGGCGAGTCGCTGTTCCTGAGTTGTTCCGTCTGGCGCCAGGCCGCGGAGAACGTGGCCGAGTCGCTGCAGCGCGGCATGCGCGTGATCGTGCAGGGCCGGCTGAAGTCGCGTTCGTACGACGACCGCGAGGGCAACAAGCGCACGGTCTTCGAGATCGACGTCGACGAGGTCGGTCCGAGCCTGCGCAGCGCCACTGCCAAGGTGACCAAAGCGATGCGCTCCGGTCCCGGCGGCGAAGGTGGCGGCGGCGGTGGCGGCTTCGGTGGTGGCGGTGGCGGCAACCAGGGTGGTGGCTACGGCGGCGGCCAGGGTGGCGCCCCGCAGAACGACCCCTGGGCGACCCCGCAGGGTGGCGGCGGCGGTGGCGGTCAGTCCGCGCCGCAGAACGACCCCTGGGCAGGTCAGGGTGGCGGCGGCTCGATGGAAGAGCCTCCGTTCTGAGCTGAGCAGGACAATTTACCGAGTGACCATTCCGGCAGTAGCCGGGCTTTCGTAGTAGGAAGAGAGCACCACAATGGCCAAGATCATTCGGAAGCCGAAGAAGAAGGTCTGCGGCTTCTGCAAGGACAAGGCAACGTACGTCGATTACAAGGACACCGCGCTGCTGCGCAAGTTCATCTCCGACCGCGGCAAGATCCGTGCGCGCCGGGTGACGGGCAACTGCGTGCAGCACCAGCGCGACGTGGCCACCGCTATCAAGAACGCTCGCGAGGTGGCTCTGCTGCCTTACACGAGCACCGCTCGCTGAGGGAGGTCTGAGACATGAAGCTCATCCTGGCGCAGGAAGTCGAGGGCCTCGGAGCCCCCGGCGACATCGTCGAGGTCAAGGACGGCTACGGCCGTAACTACCTCGTGCCCCGCGGTCTGGCCATCGGCTGGACCCGTGGAGCAGAGAAGCAGATCCAGTCGATCAAGCGGGCGCGTGACGCCCGGGCGATCCAGGGCAAGGAGCACGCGAGCGAGGTCAAGAACCAGCTCGAGCAGCTGGGCGTCAAGCTGGACGTGAAGGCCGGCGAGACCGGCCGCCTGTTCGGCTCGGTCACCCCGGCGGACATCGCCGGCGCGATCAAGTCCGCGGGCGGACCGCTGGTGGAGAAGCGGGCGATCTCGATCGGCTCGCCGATCAAGACCACCGGCAAGCACCAGGTCTCGGTGCAGCTGCACCCGGACGTGGCCGCGACCGTTCGGCTCGAGGTCGTCTCCGTCTGAGGCAGCACCTCACGCAAGACCAAGAAGGCCCGCTCTCCTCGCCGAGAGCGGGCCTTCTCGTGTTGTGGACCCAAGCTGGCCACCGGGGCGTACGGAGTACCAGGTCAGAGATTTTCCGGGGCAGGCCACTTCGGCGGCTCGGGATCGTCCTCGCCGTTGGCGTCCGGCTGCACGACCTGAGGCCACTTGGTCGGCTCCGGATCGTCGTCGGCGACCGCGGTGACCGCCGACACCAGGAGCAACGGCACGGCGACCAGCGCGGCCACCACCCGCGCCCAGGCCTTCACTTCTTGTCCAACGCGTACAGCACGCTGTTGTGTACGACGATCGCGTGCGTGCCGGCGAGACCCCACGGCCGGGCGGTTCCCTTGGGCAACGGGTACACCTTGCCGCCCGGGGTGGTCACCACCAGATTGCCGTCGGTGGTCCCGTAGATCGTCTGGCCGGTGATCGACAGCGGCTGGAAACCCTCGAGCCGCGAGGTCTCCCCGGTGGTGAAGTTGATCAGGCACTCACCCCACGCGGCCACCTTGCGGGCCGTGTCCGGCACCAATTGCCAGCCGGAGACATCGCTGGTGGAGGCGGCCGGGCAGGTGGCGACGATCGCGCCGGTGGCCGTGGAGTGCACCACCGGGACCACCTGGTCGACGGTGGCCGACTTCCACAGCACCAGGACCTGGCCGGGGCTGGCGGCAACGATGTGGTCGACGTCCTTCAAGCCCTTCGGCGCAGTGAGCTGCACAGTGCTCAGATCCTTGCCGGGCTGGCTCCAGTAGAGCGGTCCGGCGTACCGGGCCATCAGGGCCTTGTCGCCCTCGGCCAGCAGGGTCGTGGACAGCCGCGGCTGGTTCGGGACGGCCTTGAGCTCGCCACCCGACACGATGCTCGTGCCCGCCTCGCTGCTGAGCACGATCAATGGAGAGCTGCCGAAGAACTGCACTTCGGCCGAGTTCGGCAGCTCTAGCTCGATCGGCTCGGCGCCGTCACCCGCCCAGTAGTACAAGGTCTCCGGCGCGGCCACCGCCAGGACGGGCTTGGAATCGATGGTGGTGTAGACCGGCGTCTCCGCGTCGCGCGGAACCTTGTCCTGCCACAGGACCTTGCCCGCGCTGTCGAAGACCGCGACCTTCTCGTCCGTGGTGAGGATGGCTACCTCGCTGCCGTCGGGCGAGACGGCGGGCGCGGTGTCGGGCTTGATGTCCACGGTCCAGCTGGCCTTCTCCGACCAGCCCGGTGGCACCGGACGCGCGGCGAACTGGTCCGGCCCGACGCTCGGCGGAGGAAGCTGCGGCAACTTGGGAGACTCGGTCGGCGTGGGAACACCGTCGTCGGGCCTGAGCACGACGAGATAGAGCACGGTCGCGGCGATCAGTACTCCGGCCACCACCGTGGCCACGATGATCGGCCAGATCGGCTTCTGGTTCTTGGTCGCCGCCTCGACCGCCTCGACCTGGCCGTCCGGGTGGATGATCAGCGGCCAAGAGACGCCGTCGGACTCCATCGCGGTCGCCTTGACCGGCCGGCCCAGCTGCGCCGCCCGCTCGCTGACCAGCTGGATCGCGGCCTGCCGCGGGTCGTGGTGGTTGACCGGGTGACTGCGCCCGGCGATCTTCACCTCGGCGTTGTGGTCGTCATACAGCCGGATCGTCACCTTGGGCCAGGACGGAATGCCCTTGTCAGCCACGGTGACCTCTCATTCCAGCCACAGAACTCCCTCGCTAGACCTTCGCGGACCTGGCCGTTCTAGCATGTCGTCCGCCCGAACTCATGCTCCCGCCCGATGGCATGCCACCGTGCGAGCCCGCCCGGCTCGTCTGACCCCGACAAGGGGGTAGAAACATCCTCGCCTGTGGATGGGTCACGCCAGCACACCCGGATAGCGAGAGAATACTGTGGGCGACAGCCCGTGACACGCCGCGAAAGGAGGGGCCATGACGCAGTCGCAGCACAACCCGTGGACTCGGCAACAACCGCCGAATCCCGGTCCGCAGCAGCCGCCGCAGGGTCCGCCCCAGCAGCCTGTCGACCTGACTCCGCGCGGTCCGTCGGCGCCGCAGCACGGCGTCCCCGCCCCGGCGGAGGACCAGCGGCTGCCCAAGTTCGCCATTCCCGCCGCCGACACCCTGTGGTGGGTCGGCGTGCACGGCGGGGCCGGCGAGACCACGATGTCGCACCTACTGCCAGGCACCCGCGCGGCCGGCCATCGCTGGCCGATCCCGCCGCCGCCGATCCCGACGCCGGTCGTGCTGGTCGCCCGGACCCACGGATCGGGCCTGCGCGCCGCTCAGCGGGCCGCGATCGAGTGGGCCTCCGGGGTCGTCCAGGGAGTGGCGGTGCTCGGCCTGGTGCTGATCGCCGACGCCCCCGGCCGGTTGCCGCGCGTGCTCGACGACTTCGCCGACATCGTCGGCGGCGGTGTCCCGAGGGTCTGGGACATTCCGTGGATCGAGGAGTGGCGAAGGGGGGAGGATCCCACGCCTGACAACACCCCCGACGAGGTTTTCGAAGTTCTTGAATCCATCTACGCTCTACGCGCGTCAAACCCAGCGGACTACCCCGCCCCATACTGAAAGGCACTAGCGCGATGATGTTGGCACAACTGATTCCCGACCTGATCATGAACGGCGGCACTAAGCCCCCGGGTGGGGACAAGCTCGACCTGGTGATCGACTGGGTGCGCTGGATCGCCTTCTCGATCTGCGTCCTCGGCATCCTGATCGCCGGCGCCATGATGGCCGTCGGGCAGCGCCGCGGCGAGGGTGGCGAGCACGCGGCCCGGCTGGGCTGGGTCCTGGCGGCCTGCATCGTGATCGCCTCGGCCACCGTGCTCGTGGGCGCCCTGAAGTGACGTTGTGCACTCCTGCCCACCGGACCGTCGGAGGCTGATCCTCGGTGGGACTGTTCAGCAGGGATCCCGACGCTGACTCGGGAGCAGACGACGCCGGAGGCGAGGACACCAGCTTCTGGGAAGAACGTGGTTTCGTCGCCTCGGCGATCGTCGTCGGTGCGATCGTCGTCTGTCTCCTGGTCTGGTTCTTCGCCCGGGGTGACGGCACCCCGGTCAGCCAGCCCACCCAGACGCCGAGCACCGTGGCACCCACTGAACAGCCCACAGGCGAACCGACCGTGCCGCCGGCGACTCCCACCGAGGAGCCGACCGGTACGCCGACCCGGCGGCCCACGCCGGGAGCGGGGGCCGGCTGCCGGGCAAAGAACCCGGACCAGCGGATTCCGCACACGGCGCCGATCGCGGTGACGTGGGAGTTCGAGACCGACATGCTGATCCCGACCCAGCAGGTCGGCGGTCCGGCCGCGATGGACTCGGCCGGCATCCGGTACTGCTTCGCCCACTCGCCGACCGGAGCAGTGCTCGCGGCGATGGTGATCCTCGGCCAGATCCGCAATCCCGAACTGACCGAGAGGGTGCTGATGCAGCAGGTCGTCGCCAATCCGGGCCGGACCAGGGCGCTGGCCGAGGCCAGAGGACCGCGGACGCCGGAGACGGCGCCACCCGGGCAGTCGCAGTTCACCGGGTTCAAGGTGCTGGACTACCTGCCGAACCGCGCGATCATCGCGGTCGCGGTACGGATCGACGACCGCAACGTCGCCGCGATGCCGGTGACGATGGTCTGGCAGCGGGGCGACTGGCGGGCCGAGCTGAAGGAGGACGGCAGCTTCAACGGTGAGACGGCGCCGGACCTGCTGCGGACCCTGGACGGTTACGTCCGGTTCGGGGGCGCGTGATGATTCCGCTGCGCAACTGCTGGTACCCGCCCAACTGGGACGACTGCATCGCCGACGTCCTCGGTGAGGCCGTGAACCTCGCCCTCGGGCCCTTCTTCGGTCTGCTCTTCGACGCCATCAAGGAACTGGTGGTGTCGGCGGTGCAGGCGGTGATGCAGGCCGTCGGCTTCCTCTGGATCACCATCGACAGCCCGAACCTGGACGGCAACCAGACAGTCAGCTTCGTCCAGGGCCACACCCAGTACCTGCTGGTGGTCGCGGCCTCGATCGCGGTGATCGTCGGCGGGATCAAGATGGCCGTCTCGCAGCGCGGTGAACCGCTGCGCGACATCCTCAAGAGCCTGCTCACGATGACGATGGTCTCCGCCGCCGGCGTCGGCTTCGCCTCGTTGCTGATCCAGGCCTCGGACGCCTTCTCCGAATGGATCATCGGCGAGGCCCTCGGGGACCGGTCGTTCGCCACCAAGCTGGCCGACATCATGGTGAACCCGCTGAAGGACGGCGGCCTCGGGCTGATCCTGGTCGTCTTCATCGGCATCCTGATGGTGATCACCTCGCTGGTCCAACTGGCGCTGATGATCGTCCGCTACGGCATGCTGATCCTGCTGGTCGGCGTACTGCCGCTGACCGCCTCGGCGACCAACACCGAGGTCGGGATGATGTGGTTCAAGCGGGCCGTCGCCTGGCTGGCCGGCTTCATCATCTACAAACCCGTGGCCGCACTCATCTACGCGGCGGCGATCAAGCTGATCTCCGCGCCCACGGACTCCACCCTGAAGGTCATCACCGGCGTGACGATGATGCTGATGGCCGTGGTCGCGCTGCCCGCGCTGCTGCGTTTCGTTTCCCCGAGGACGGCCTGAGATGATCGCGCTCGACTGCGGTGGCAACTGGCTCCAGCGGCTGACGTGCGAGATCGGCAATTTCCTCGGCGATGTGGTCGGAGGGTTGATCGAGAAAATGTTCCAGCCGATCCTTGATGCGTTGGCCGAGGCGTGCACCACGCTGTTCGGCACCATCGGTACCTTCTGGCTGTACGTGGACACCCCGGCCGTCGGCAGTACGACGACCGGCGCCCCCAGCAGCGACACGGTCGCCTGGATCTGGAGCCACACGCAGTACATCGCGGTCGTCGTGGCGACCATCGGCGTGCTGGTGGCCGGCATCCAGATGGCCTTCACCCAACGCGGTGAGGCGGTCCGGGACCTGCTCAGATCGCTGATCACGCTGGCGGTCGCGTCCGCGCTGGCCATCGCCGTCGTCCAGGTGCTGATCGAGTTCGGCGACCAGTTCGCCAACTGCATCGTCACCACCGCGCTGACCGACAGCGGTCAGGGGTGGACCTGTGGCCGTCCGGGGACGGGTGACAGCGACGCCTTCGGGACCACGATGGCCGCGCTGGTGGGGATCTCGGCCACCGCCGGTCCGCTCGGCATCGGGCTGATGATCACCGTCGCCATCCTGACCGTGATCGCCTCGGTGATCCAGATCGTGCTGATGGTGGTCCGGACCGCGATGCTGATCCTGCTGGTCGGCGTACTGCCGATCGCGGCGGCCGCGACGAACACCGAGATGGGCAAGAACTGGTTCAAGCGGATCATCTCCTGGCTGGTCGCCTTCGTGCTCTACAAACCGGTGGCGGCGCTCATCTACGCGACCGCGATCAGGCTCACCTCGAACAACGGCCGCGGGCTCAACTTCACCGGCCGGCCCGGTGAGGGCGCCGGCCCGCAGATCATGAACACGGTCACCGGCATCACCATGCTGGTACTCGCGCTGTTCGCCCTGCCGGCCCTGATGCGCTTCATCGCGCCGATGGTCTCGGCGACGGCCGGCTCGGCCGGTGCGGGTGCGCTGGCGGCCAAGCTGGTCGGCGCGGACAAGATCGCCGACAAGGCGTCCGAGTCCGCCCAGAGCGAGAGCAACGGCCCGAGCGGCTCGCGGAACGTCCCGCGCTCCAGCCCGCAGAGCTCCAGCCCTAGCGGCTCCGGGAGCCCGTCGCCGCAGCCCAGTGGCGGCGGCGGCGGTGGAGGTGGCGGTGGCGGCGGTGGCGGTGCGGGTGGTGGCGCAGGCGGTGGAGCTGGCGGTGGTGCCGGTGGTGGTGCTGCCGGAGGCGGAGCCGCGGGTGGCGGGGCTGCTGCAGGCGGTGGAGCCGCTGGTGGTGGAGCTGCCGCGGGCGGTGCGGCCGCAGGCGGTGGAGCTGCTGCCGGTGGTGCGGCCGCGGGTGGTGCCGCGGCAGGCGCCGGCGCAGCGGCTGGACCGGTCGGTATCGCGGTGGTCGCCGCGGCCGTCGCGGTCAAGAAGGGCGTCGACATGACGAAGGAAGCCGCCCAGGCCGGCGCCAACGAGACGATCAACAACGACGCGATGGATGAGGGACCAAGTGGCAGCGGCTGACAACGTACGGAGCGCCCCCCGGACGTACGGCAACTGGCGGCAGCCGGCCTCCGCCGGCATCGGCGGGATGGGGTCGCTCGGCACCGGCATCATGATGGGCGGCCTGGTGATGACGATCATCGCCACCATGGCCGGCGGCCTGATCGCCGCCATGGTGACGCTGCTCATCGTCGGCTTCAGCCTGGCGATGCTGATGACCAAGGACAAGCACGGACAGTCCGCACTGCAACGCCTCTCGACCCGTATTGGATGGCAGCGAGCAAAGATGGCCAAGCACAACATCTACCGTTCCGGTCCACTCGGACGTACGGCCTGGGGCAAGTTCCAGCTGCCCGGGCTGGCAGCCGCCTCGCAGCTGAGCGAGTTCAAGGACTCCTACGGCCGGCCGTTCGCCCTGCTCTTCTACCCGAGCACCCGGCACTTCACCGTGATCATCAACGCCGAGCCGGACGGCGCCTCGCTGGTCGACGAGGACCAGGTGGACGTCTGGGTCGCGCACTGGGGCCAGTGGCTCGCCTCGCTCGGCCATGAGCCGGGCATCATCGCCGCCTCGGTGACGGTCGAGAGCGCGCCCGACACCGGCATCCGGCTGCGCCGCGAGGTCGCCAACAACATGCAGGATGGCACCCCGGCGATCGCCCGGGCGATGCTGGCCGAGGTGATCCAGACGTACCCCGAGGGCTCGGCGCTGGTGTCGGCCCGCGTCGCGCTGACCTTCAAGGGCACGGACCGCAACGGCAAGCGGCGCAAAGAAGAGGACATGGGCCGCGAGCTCGCCTCCCGCCTCCCGGCGCTGACCCAGAGCCTGAACTCCACCGGCGCGGGTGCCGCCCGTCCGGTCACCGCCCAGGAGCTGTGCGAGACCATCCGGATCGCGTACGACCCGGCCGCCGCGGGTCTGATCGACGAGGCTCGCAGCCAGGGCATGTCGCCCGAGCTGCAGTGGACCGACGTCGGCCCGGCCGGCGCCCAGTCGTTCTGGGACAAGTACCGGCACGACAGCGCCTGGTCGGTGAGCTGGCAGATGACACAGGCGCCGCGCGGCGAGGTGTTCTCGTCGGTGTTGTCGCAACTGGTCGGCCCCCACCCGGACATCGACCGCAAGCGGGTGACGCTGCTCTACCGCCCGCTGGACGCGGCCACGTCGGCCCGGATGGTCGAGGCCGACAAGCGCAACGCGTCCTTCCGGGCGTCGACCTCGTCGCGTCCGTCGGCCCGTTCGATCGCCGAGGCCAGGGCCGCCGACCGTACTGCGCAGGAAGAGGCCCGTGGCGCGGGTCTGGTCAACTTCGGCATGCTCGTCACCGGCACGGTGATGTCGGCCGAGCAGATCCCGGACATGGTCGCCGCGATCGACAACCTCGGCGCGACCGCCCGCATCCTGCTGCGTCCCGCGTACGGGTCACAGGACTCCGCCTTCGTCGCGGCGCTCCCGCTCGGCGTGGTGCTGCAGAGCCACCTCTCGGTCCCGGCCGGCCTCAGGGAATCGCTATGACCCGTCAGGAGCCCGTGTGAGCAAGAAAGCGCAGAAGACGGTCGACCCGACCCGTGGCGGCAAGCGGCCGATGCCGCGCGGCTGGCCCGGCGCGGGCGGCGGCTACTCGACGTACCTGCAGGCGCCGGCCGAGTGGCGTGGCACCACGGTGCAGGTGTGCGGCATGTGGCCGTTCGCGGCCGGCACCGGCAGCCCGATGGTCGGGGTGCCGATCGGCCGCAACATCCTGTCCGGCGCCACCATGTGCTGCGACCCGATCAGCTGGTTCATGCGGGCCAAGCTGATCTCGAACCCGTCGATGTTCGTCCTCGGCAAGCCCGGTCTGGGCAAGTCGACGATCACCCGGCGGATGGCTCTCGGCCTGGCCGGCTACGGGATCATGCCGCTGGTGCTGGGTGACCTGAAGCCGGACTACAAGGACCTGATCCAGGCCCTCGGTGGCCAGGTGATCGAGCTCGGCCGTGGCCGCGGACACCTGAACGTGCTGGACCCGGGCGAGTCCCGCAAGGCCGCGCTGCGGCTGACCGGAAGCGCCCGGCAGGCGATCCAGGCCGACGCGCACGGCCGGCGCCAGACGATGGTGTCCGCGCTGATCTCGATCATGCGGTCCGCGCCGCCGACCGACCGCGAGGAAACCATCATCGACGAGGCCCTCAAGGTCCTCGACGAGCGCCACGACGGCACGCCCGTACTGCGGGACCTGCTGCAGGTGATCCAGGAGGCGCCGGACCGGGTCCGGGACGTCGCCCTGGACCGCGGCAGCCTGGACCGCTACCGGCAGATCACCGAAGGCCTCGAGGCGTCGCTGATCGGTCTGGTCGGTGGTGGCCGGCTGGGCGAGATCTTCTCCGAGCAGACCGACCACCCGATGGCTATGGACCGGCCGGTCGTGTTCGACGTGTCCGCCATCGACGACTCCGAGACCAGCCTGCAGGCCGCAGTACTGCTGGCCTGCTGGTCCTACGGCTTCGGCGCCGTCGCGGTCTCGCAGGCGCTCGCCGACGCGGGCCTGGAGCCGCGGCGGCACTACTTCGTCATCCTCGACGAGCTCTGGCGCGTACTGCGGGCCGGGCGCGGCCTGGTCGACCGGGTCGACGCGCTGACCCGATTGAACCGGCAGCGTGGTGTCGGCATGGCGATGATCTCCCACACCATGTCCGACCTGCTCGCCCTGGAGCACTCCGAGGACCGGATGAAGGCGAAGGGATTCGTCGAGCGGTCCGGCATGGTGATCTGCGGCGGTCTGCCGCGCGCCGAGATGGAGAACCTGACGGCCGTCGTCCCGCTGTCCGACGAGGAGCAGAACATGCTCATCGGCTGGCAGGACCCGCCCGCCTGGGACCCGGCCACCGGTGAGGAGGCCGCGCCGCCCGGGCGAGGCAACTTCCTGGTCAAGGTCGGTGGGCGTCCGGGCATCCCGGTGCACGTCGGGCTGACCTCGGTCGAGCGCGAGATCAACGACACCAACAAGCTGTGGAAGACCGGCGCCGACGGCACCCCGCTCAAGGTGGAGATCGCCGCGGACGGCACCGAAGAGGTCGTCGAGGAATACACCTTCGCCGACCCGACCACCCTTCCACCCCCCGACCCGACCACCCGCGTGGTCGCCAGAACGGGAGTTGACGAGTAAGTGAGCCCCATCCGAACTCCGCACACTGTCTCCGGCGCCCAGGCGGGCGCCTCGCGGCGTTGTCGGAAGCGGACGATGGAAGAAGCATCGCCCACTCCCTCCGCCTTGCGATCCACCCACCTGAACACCGGAGCCAGCGCACGGACTCCGGATGGAGGTCACTGATGGCACAAGGCAGGAAGAGCACAGGACCCGGCGGGCTGTCCGCCGAATCGGTCCTGGTGTTCATCGGGATCGGGCTGTTCGCGCTGATCGTGGGGGGCACCTGGATCGCGGTGAAGGTGGCGTCGGCGATCGACGACACCCGGCCGGTCTCGGGGAACCCGATCAGCACCCTCGCGGACATCCTGAACGGGACGATCCGCTGGTCCGGTACGGCGACCGGGGTCATGATCGCCGAACTGGTGGTGCTCCTCCTGCTGGCCGCTCTCGGCTACTACCTCGTCTTGCGGATGAAGGACAAAGGCTCCCGGGTGGACCGCTCGGCGCAGCTGATGTCGAAGCGGAAGGAGATCTACAAGCTGACCCGCGAGGGCGCCCAGCAGATCGCGAACCGCCTCGGCGCCGGGCACGCGGGCCCCGGCGTACTGATCGGCCGGACCGTCCGGGACAACGTGGAGGTCTTCGGGTCATGGGAGGACATGCACGTCGACGTGTGGGGTCCCCGGACCGGTAAGACCACCTCCCGCGCAGTACCGGCGATCCTGGACGCGCCGGGCGCGGTGATCGCGACCTCGAACAAGCGCGACATCGTCGACGCCACCCGGGACCCGCGCTCGGCCAAGGGGACGGTCTGGGTCTTCGACCCGCAGGAGGTCTGCGCCGAGGAGCCGAACTGGTGGTGGAACCCGCTGAGCTACATCACCGACGAGGTGAAGGCCCGACAGCTCGCGGACCACTTCGTCGCGTCCCAGCGCTCCGAGAACGCCCGCACCGACGCCTTCTTCGATGCCGCCGGCACCGATCTGCTGGCCGGCCTGCTGCTGGCCGCGGCGGTGGCCAAGCGCCCGATCACCCAGGTCTACACCTGGCTCGCCGACCAGCGGAACGACGAGCCGGAGCGGATCCTGCGCTCGACTCCCGGTCTGCAACTGTCCGCCGACGCGTTGTCCGGGGTCATCAACGCGCCGGACAAGCAACGCGCCGGTATCTACGGAACGGCCCAGCAGAGCGCGCAGTTCCTGGTGAACCGGAAGGTCACCCGCTGGGTCATCCCGAACGGCCCGAACGACAACCGGCCGCAGTTCAACCCGCACCAGTTCGTCCGCGAGGGCGGCACCCTCTACAGCCTGTCCAAGGAAGGCGCCGGTACTGCGGGCCCGCTGGTCACCGCGCTGACGGTGGCCGTCGTCGAGGCTGCCGAGGACTACGCCAAGACCTGCCCGGGCGGCCGGATGCCGAGCCCGCTCGTGGGCGTCCTGGACGAGGCGGCGAACGTCTGCCGCTGGAAGGACCTGCCGGACCTCTACAGCCACTTCGGCTCGCGCGGCATCGTGCTGATGACGATCCTGCAGTCGTGGGCCCAGGGCGTGGAGTGCTGGGGCGAGCGCGGGATGGAGAAGCTCTGGTCCGCCGCGAACATCCGGGTGTACGGCGGTGGTGTGTCCGACGCGAACTTCCTCGAGCGGCTGAGCAAGCTGATCGGCGACTACGACATCATGTCCAGCTCGGTGTCCTACAACAAGGGCGAGCGCGGCACCAGCAAGCAGACCCAGCGCCACCACATCATGGAGGTCTCGGACCTCGCGTCGATGCCGCCCGGCCGGGCCGTGGTCTTCCCGTCGGGTATCCCGGCGACGATGATCAAGACGGTGCCGTGGATGGTCCGCCCCGACGCCGCCGCGGTGAAGGCTTCGTTCGCGCGGCATGACCCGGGGGCCACGGCGGCGATCCCGGCGCAGGGCGGCGCGAGTGCCTGGATCAATGCCGGCCGCCCGCAGCAGTCGGCGCCTTCGGCTCCGGCCGGACCGCCGGTGCCGGTCTGGGAGCAGAACGAGGAGCAGCGCCGTGGATGGTGAGCAGGAACTCTTCTACCCGCACGTCGCGGCCTTCGTGGAGGACCGCCTCGTCTACCTGTACTGCCGGCGACTCGGCCAGCAGTTCGTCTGGTGCCCCGAGTGGTACCGGCACGCCGAGGCGCTGAGCCGGCTGGACTCGATCTGGCGAGCCTGGGAGCACCTGCGGCTCGACCCGGCGACCGGGATGTCGGTCTGGTGGCGCGACCACGCGGATCCGCACATGATGGCGCTGCTGGATCCGGACGGCCCGTTCGCGGCATGCCGTGGCCAGCACAGCGACTACCCGATCCCGCCACTCCCGGTGGAGGAGCCTCCGGCGGGGCTGTTCTTCGACCAGCGTCAGCCGAACCTCCGGGGCATCTGAGTCAGGCGGTGCGGGCCCCGGGAGGGCTCAGGCTGGCTCTGGCAGGCCCATGAGGGCGCCCAGGCGGGCTAATTGGTGGTCGAGGTGTGCGGGGAACTGCGTGACGGTGTTGGTGAACTGGCCGAACAGTTCCAGGCTCACCAGGCCGCAGAGCGACGAGAAGACCAGCAGGCCGCGTGAGAGCACCTCTGGAGAGAGATCGCCGGGTAGGCCTGGCCGGACCCGCTCCAACTCGCGGTGGAGGGCCGCAGTCATCGGTGGATCGTCCTGGGACGGCTTGAGGTCGGCGTCGGCGAGCACGCCGAGCAGGAGGAAGGCCACGCGGCTGCCTGCGGGTGTGGTCCGCTCAGGAGGCGCCTGGTAGCCGGGCACCGGACTGCCGTAGAGCAGGGCCCACTCGGCCGGGTTGGCGACGGCCCAGCGGCGTACGGCTCGGCCTATGGTCAGCCAGCGGCGGCCTAGGTCGTCGCGGCGGCAGCGAGCCTCCGCGGTCTCCACCGCGTCGCCGAGCGCGTTGTACGACTCCTCGATGAGCAGGGTGAGCAGTTCGTCGCGGCTCGGGACATAGCGATAGATCGCCGAGGAGACGAGACCCAGTTCGCGGGCGATCGCTCGCAGCGACAAACCGGCACTGCCTTCAGTGGCGAGTTGCACGTGGGCGATCCGCAGGATGTCGGCCATCGTCTGGCGATGCTGCCGCTGCCTCGGGGTCTCGGTCACTGGACCATCATCGCATATACGAGAGCAGTGCTCTTGTTTTTGCCGCGCGGATCGCGCACACTGGCGACAAGAGAGAGCGGTGCTCTCGCAAATCGAGAGGGTGGGCCGATGTTCGAAGTCTGGCGCTGGAGCAACCTGGGGCTGGCGTTCCTGCTGGAGCTGGCAGGTCTTGCGATCTTCGCGTGGTGGGGCTGGCGCACCGGCAACAGCACCGCGATCAGCCTGCTGCTGGCGATCGGCCTGCCCGTGCTCGCAGCCACCATCTGGGGCCTCTTCGCCGCCCCCACCGCCAACTACGGCAGCCCCGCGGTGACCGCCACGGTGAAACTCACCTTCCTAGCCCTGGCCGCGTTGGCCCTGTGGTCCTTGGACCACCGCCTCCTGGCAGCCACCTTCGTCCTGGTCGTAGCCGCAAACGTCGTCGTCATCCGCACCGGCAACCTCACCCCGGACACCCAGGCCCTAACCAGCAAGTTCCCTAGCTAACTCACCAGCAGCAACCGGCTCCGCCAGGTTAACCGCAGCTGCGAGCTTGCTCGCGACCTCGGCGGGCCGGGGCCCGAGCCTTCCTACTCACCCAAGCCGAAGTCCCGAAGCTCCTTCGTCTTACGCCGCCGCTGCTGCTTCAGATTCTTCCGAGCCCGCGGCGCCTCCTTCGGCGGAGTACGTACCGCCTCAGCCGCCGGCGGTTGCTCAGGCCGCCGCACCTGCGCCGCCTCCCGACGCTGAGCCCGGCTCTCCGCGTCGTACCAGTCCGCCTTGCTGTCGTCGTAGTTCGCGATCCGGTCTTGGTAGTTCGCCGACGCCTGGGCCCGGTCGGCAGCACTCCGATCGGCCTCCGCCTGAGGATCGTCCCGACCGGCCGCGCCGGCCCGCAGATGCGCGGCATGGGCCGTGTCGTTGCGGGCCAGTCGACGCTCACCGGCTGCCTCGCGACGCAGGTCATTGCGGTTGCCCTCGGCGATCTCGGCCAGCCGCATCGCCTTGGCGATGTCGGCGTTCGCCTGGTTCACGTCATGCCGGTACCGGCTGTCCGCGAGTTCGCGTTCCTCCCGGGCGTCCTGCTCGATCTCCTCGCGGAGCCGCTGCTGCTTGCGCTCGACCCGCTCCGCAGCCTCCTCCTCGTCCTCCGTGAGACCTGCGGCCAGTGCCGCGCCGTCCTGGTCGGCGCCCGCTTCCCACTCCTTGGCGCGGCGGTCCTCGCCGGCGGCCTCCGCGCCCGGTGCGCCCTCGTCCTCGCCCTTGGCGCGGTCGTCGGGTCCCAGTTCGGCAGTCTGCTCGTCGTCCGTGTCGGCCATGCGGCTCCTTCCGTTCCGCCTCCACGATGCCGCAAAAGCGGGTCAGAGCGTAGCCCCCGTCCACCGCCGGGCGAGGCGCCCGTTCACGGCGCCGTGTGGGGTGCTGTGCGGGGTGCTATGCAGGGTTCGGGCAGGGTTCAGCGGACCGCGCCGGTGACCATCCAGGTGTCGCGGCGTTCGCGGGTCAGCAAGGTGAGCAGGCGGAGCAGCATGAATCCGCCGAAGGCCCACCACAGCGCCACCACGCCGCCGTCGAACCAGAGCACGCTGAGCGCGAGCGGCGCGTACAGCACCAGCGCGATCACGCCCGCGATCGCCAGGTAGGGCCCGTCACCGGCACCGATCAGTACGCCGTCCAGGACGAAGACCACTCCGTTCACCGGCTGCCAGATCGCGGCGACCAGCAGGATCGCTGCCAGCGTGTGCCGGACCTCCGGGTCGGACGTGAACCACGGCACGTACAGGTCCCGCAGCCCCCACAGCGCGAGCCCGCTCACGAATCCCGAGACCAGGCCCCACCACATCATCCGCCGCGTGATCGCCTTGGTCCCCGCGACGTCTCCGGCTCCCAGCGCCCGGCCGGTCAGGGCCTGCGCGGCGATGGCGATCGCGTCCAGCGCCAGCGCGAGGAACGACCAGAGCGTGAAGGCGACCTGGTGCGCCGCGACGGACGTAGTACCGAGTGAGGTGGCTACGAACGTCGCCAGGATGATTGCCACCCGCAACGTCAGCGTGCGCACGATCAGCGGGATCCCGGCGTGGGCCGAGGCCAGGATGCCCGGGCGGTCCGGGCGCAGCTTGGCCCCGTCCCTGCGCGCTCCGCGAACCACTACCCAGACCAGGGCGACTCCTGCGGCCGTCTGCGCGAGCACTGTGCCGAGGGCCGAGCCGGCGATGTCCAGGTTGAGCCCGTAGACCAGGAGGAGGTTGAGGCCGATGTTGACCAGGTTCGCGGAGATCGCGACCACCATGGGGGTCTTGGTGTCCTGCAGACCACGCAGTACGCCGGTCGCGGCGAGCAGCAGCAACATCGACGGGATGCCGAAGCAGGAGATTCGCAGGTAGGTCACTGCGTGGTCCGCGACATCAGGTGACGGGTCGAACCCGGCAATAGCCAGCGGTGCCAACAGGACCCCAGCCACAGCCAGTACTACGCCCAGCAGCAGCGCGAGCCAGAGTCCGTCGATCCCCTGCGTGAGTGCTCCCCGATGGTCGCCCGCGCCGATCCGCCGGGCCACCGCGGAGGTGGTGCCGTACGCCAGGAACACGCAGATCCCGACGATCGTCTGCAGGATCGTGCCGGCGACGCCGAGCGCCGCGAGTTGCGGAGTACCGAGGTGGCCGATGATCGCCGAGTCGGCCAACAGCATGAGCGGTTCGGACACCAGCGCGAAGAACGCCGGAACGGCCAGCCGGAGGATCTCGCGGTCCTGTCCTCGCGCCCAGCTGCTGGTAAGGGGCATGGGCTTCATTGTGCCTGGCCACGCCGGTACACAGGCAGCCGGACCTGTGGGTATCGAATCTTTTTCTTCTCCACAGTGTGGGGAAGACAAAACCGCAGGTCAGAGCCCAGTTGTGGAACTCTTTCCGCAGATATCCACAGGGATATGCCCAACCTGTGCACACCCGATCGCGGGGTTTCCCACAGCTCTTCCACAGGGGGTGTGGACGACCGGCTACCGGGGTTCGGTGCAACGGGCGTACGGTCGCGTGACTGACACCGTCCGCCCGCAGTCTCGGGGGCGAGTTTGCCTGCGGATGCTGCCAGCGAAAGTGTCGGAGGCGCTGGTTACAGTTCGATCAGGTGTTCGATTTCAGGCGGTTCTGTCGGTACGGTTGTCGGTGCGGGTCGTGGGACGAGGAGGTCGGACGAGTGAGCGTTGCGGAGTTCCGCGGGGGGCAGAGCGGCGGGAACGAAGAGCGCAACCCCGAGATGGGCTTCGATCGCACCCCACCTCAGGATCTGGCCGCCGAGCAGTGCGTGCTCGGCGCGATGATGCTCAGCAAGGACGCGATCGCCGACGTCATCGAGACGCTGCGCGGCACCGACTTCTACCGGCCGGCGCACGAGATCGTCTTCGACGCGGTCACCGACCTGTATGCCCGGGGTGAGCCGGCCGACGCGATCACCGTCGCCGCCGAGCTGACCAAGCGCGGCGAGATGGCCCGGATCGGCGGCGCGCCGTACGTGCACACTCTGGTCGCCTCCGTCCCGCTGGCCGCCAACGCCGGGTACTACGCGCACATCGTCCGGGAGAAGGCGATCCTGCGCCGCCTGGTCGAGGCCGGCACCAAGATCGTCCAGATCGGCTACGCCGGCGAGGGCGAGGTCGACGACGTCGTCGACCAGGCGCAGGCGGAGATCTACTCGGTCACCGAGAAGCGCACCACCGAGGACTACGCGCCGCTGAAGGACATCATGGAGGGCGCCCTCGACGAGATCGAGGCGATCGACTCCCGCGGCGACGCGATGGTCGGCGTACCGACCGGCTTCACCGACCTCGACGAACTCACCAACGGCCTCCACCCCGGCCAGATGATCATCGTCGCGGCCCGTCCGGCCATGGGGAAGGCGCTGGCGCTCGACACCCCGCTGCCGACGCCTACCGGCTGGACCACGATGGGTGAGGTCGCCGTAGGTGACGAGCTGATCGGCGCCGATGGCCGGCCCACGAAGGTCGTCGCCGCCACCGACGTCATGCATGACCGCCCGTGTTTCGAGCTGACGTTCTCCGACGGCAGCACCCTCGTCGCAGACGCCGAGCACCAGTGGCTGACCGAGACGCGCGCCTCCCGCAAGTCCCGCTGGAACGCCGAGACCGGGTACCGCCGGCACCGTAACCAGACGCGGTTCGCAGAGATCAGGACGACTGCCGAGATCGCTGAGACCGTGCATTGCCCGGGGGCTGAGCAGCGGGTCAACCACTCGATCGACAACGCGGCCGCGTTCGATTTGCCCGTGGCTCAGCTGCCGCTGCCTCCGTACGCGTTGGGTGTCTGGCTCGGCGACGGCCATTCAGCCAGCGCTCGGTTCACCTCGGCCGATCCAGAGGTCGCTCTGTTCGTCGAGTCGACGGGCCTGGTGGTGCGTCAGCAGAGTGGCCTGAACTACTCGCTGCAGTTCCCGAGGGAGGAGCGAGCTCGGCGTTCATGCGTCGTCTGCGGGCAGACGTTCCTGCCGCAGACCAAGGATGTTCGTAGCTGCGGTCAAAGCTGTGGAGGCAAGGCGCGGTTCCTGTCCGCGCCCGTCCCCGCCTCGACCTGTCCTGACTGCGGAAACGCGTACGCCGGCGGAGCCCGCTGCCAGGCTTGTCACAGTGACCACGGCACAGTCCAGGCCGTACTGCGGAAGCTCGGCGTGCTCGGCGACAAGCATATTCCGGCCGAGTATCTGCGGTCGTCCGAATCGCAGCGGCGTGAGCTGCTCGCGGGCCTGCTCGACACGGACGGGACGGTCAACCCGACCGGAAGTTGCCAGATCACCCTGACCAACGAGCGGCTGGCGCTCGACGTGTACGAGTTGATCGTCAGCCTCGGCTACAAGTGTGGTCACCGGACGCGAGTCGTGAACGGCAGGACGGCCGAGTCATCGATCGGTCACGTTCTCACCTTCAGCACAGTCGACGACGTGTTCAAGTTGTCCCGCAAGATGATCACCCACAAGGAGCGTCGTCCCGCTTCGACGATCCGCATCGGCAATAGGCTGATCAAGAAGGTCCGGCGGATCGACAGCGTGCCGGTTCGGTGCGTCGAGGTGACCAACGACGATCACCTGTATCTGGCCGGTCGATCGATGGTTCCGACCCACAACTCCACTTTGGGATTGGATTTCGCGCGGTCGGCGTCGATCAAGCACGGGCTGACGTCGTGCGTCTTCTCGCTGGAGATGAGCCGTAACGAGATCACCATGCGGTTGCTCTCGGCAGAGGCGAAGGTGCCGCTGCACCACATGCGCAACGGCAAGATGACGGACGAGGACTGGGCCCGGCTGGCCCGCAAGATGGGCGAGGTGTCCGAGGCGCCGCTGTTCATCGACGACTCGCCGAACCTCACCATGATGGAGATCCGGGCCAAGGCCCGCCGGCTCAAGCAGCGCCATGACCTGAAGCTGATCGTGATCGACTACCTGCAGCTGATGACGTCGGGCAAGAAGGTCGAGTCCCGCCAGCTCGAGGTGTCGGAGTTCTCCCGTTCGATCAAGCTGCTGGCCAAGGAACTCGAAGTCCCCGTCATCGCCATCTGCCAGCTGAACCGAGGCTCCGAGCAACGCTCCGACAAGCGCCCGATGGCCTCCGACCTCCGCGAGTCAGGCTGCCTGACCGCGGACACGCGGCTGATGCGGGCGGACACCGGCGCCGAGATCTCCCTCGGCGAGCTGCTCGCGGGCGATGCTCGCGACATTCCGGTCTGGTCGCTCGACGATCGCCTCAAGCTGGTTCCGCGGACGATGACGCATGTCTTCCCGAGCGGCGTGAAGGAGGTCTTCAGGCTGAAGCTTGCCTCCGGGCGTGAGATCAAGGCGACAGCGAACCATCCGTTCCTCACGTACGACGGATGGAAGCCGCTGGGTGAACTGGTTCCGGGGACGCGGCTGGGTTCGCTTCGTCATATCCCGCCGCCGCTCAACCTCAAGCCATGGGACAACGACGAGGTCACTCTGCTGGCGCACATGCTCGGTGACGGCTCATTCGTGAAGGGTCAGCCGATCCGGTACGCGAGCATCGACGAGGAAAACCTCTCTGCCGTGGCGTCAGCGGCTCAGCGACGCTTCGGCATCAATCCGGTCCGCGACGAGTATGCCGCTGCCCGGGTGACGACCCTTCGCCTGCCGGCGCCGTACCGTCTCGCCCGCGGCAAGCGAAACCCGATTGCCGCCTGGCTCGATGAGTTCGGCCTGTTCGGTCTGCGCAACCACGAGAAGTTCATCCCCGAAGGCGTCTTCAGCCTCCCCAAGGAACAGGTCGGCGCCTTTATCCGCCACCTCTGGGCAACCGACGGTTCAGTCCGCTGGGATTCCAAGGCCGGCCAGGGCCGCATCTACTACGCCTCCACCAGCCGCCGCTTGGTCGACGATTTGGCCCGCCTCCTCCTTCGCTACAACATCTTCAGCCGGATCAAGACGGCAAAGAAGACTGGCTACCGGGACTCGTACCACCTGTACATCTACGGAGTCGAGAACCAACTGCGCTTCTGCGACGAGATCGGAGTGCACGGCCTGCGTGGGCTCAAGGCGCTGGAGGTTGCCACCGCCCTGCGCGGAGTCCGGAGCAACACGAACCTCGACACGATTCCCAGGGACGTCTGGTCCGAGGTTCGTGAGGTTCTGACCGAGCGCAAGATGACGCATCGCGAGTTCGCAGCGGCGATGGGAACCCAGTTCTGCGGCTCCACGACGTGGAAGCGCGCGCCGAGCCGGCAACGCCTGGCCAAGGTTGCCGCGGTCCTGGACAGCGCCGACCTCGAGGTCCTCGCCACCAACGACATCTTCTGGGACACCATCACCTCGATCGAGAGCCTTGGCGATCAAGAGGTCTATGACGCCACAGTGATGGGCACCCACAACTTCGTCGCCGAAGGAATCGCCACCCATAACTCGCTGGAGCAGGACGCCGACGTCGTCATCCTCCTCCACCGTGAGGACGCCTACGAACGCGAGTCCACCCGCCCCGGCGAAGCAGACTTCATCGTCGCCAAACACCGCAACGGCCCCACCGCCGACATCGTCGTAGCTTTCCAAGGCCACTACTCCCGCTTCGTAGACATGGCCCACGACGGCTAGCGATGGGTGCTGGAGCACACACCGGCGAGCAGTACGCCATCAGCCGGGGGCCAACTCGCCGACTCCCCGCCGACTGGTGTGTCGTGTCGCCGCGCCCCGCAGTGCGTGCAGTCGCGGAGCGCCGTGGGGAGACTCAGGAAGTACGGGCTGTCTGGTTCCTTGTTGTTGCTCAGGATGACCTTGATATTCGGTGGTCGATGACGCCAGATGGCCTCGTGGGCTGAGACCGACGAGGCGTGATGAGGTGCGGACATCACCGAAACCGTCCGCCACGGAACCATGCCCGTCGTCGGTTCACATCCGGCGACCGATCCCTCGGCATCGCTCCAGATGAGCACTCCATCCGTTCCGCTGGTTTGATCCCACGGGTCGTACGGCGAGGGCGCCGTCGGCCAGAGATAGGTCACGAGCGCGCGGCGGTTCTGAACAGAAAGCCGGGCGGCGAGCGTCAGTGCCAACGCCGGGTCCGTGGGAGGTGGTGGCGGAGGCTCAACCTCGATCGCGTTGAGGATGGTGACCAGGCCGGGGCGTCCCTCTGAGGGCCAGCAGGGCAATCGACGGGCGCTCGCCAGATCGACGTCGAACCAACGAAACCGGCAGCCAATCTCATCGGCGGCGAGCACAATGCCGGCGATTCGTTCCGCCGACTCGGCGACGCGTTGCGCAACCGCGCCGTGTGAGCCAAGCCAACTGTCCTTGCCCGCACCCTGACGGCCGGCCGAGATGACCTTTCGATGGGCCTTGATCACTGGCTCGACCCTGGTGCTGATCCGGTCACGTGCTTCCCCACGGAACTGCGTGGGGCGGAACTTCTCGTCCCAGGGACGGATGTCTCCGCGCTCGTGCTCGAACCACCTTGTCACACCCCAGACAATCTCTTCGGGCAATCCGAGGACCTCGGGATACTGGTCGACCTCGTCGAACAGCCCTTGCGCGATGGGCTCCTCAGACGCCGGAGGATTGCGGCGCTCATGTGCGTCGCCGAGCAGCATCCGCAGAGCGCCGGTGTCTTCGTCGATCGGTCCTGCCTCGGAGGTGGCCGCCTCGACCTGGCTACGACGCATTTCGTCTTCCCGCCGGTTCGGGCGTTCAGTGAGTCGCGCGAGCGCTTGCACAACGTGAAACCAATCGAGCGGAAGCCACACCTCGGGCGGGTTCACTGCAGTGCGGTGAGTCCCAGCCAGATGACGGTACGCACCGAAGAACGCGGTCGCTCCACCGACGTGGTCGGCATCGTCGTGGGTCAACACGAGAACGTTTGGCTCGAAAGAGGACGCTTGTAAGCCGAGGTCGACCTCGCGGTGCCCGAGGTCCACCACCACCCGGAAGTTGTTCGGACCCTGCCACAGCCAGCTCTCACCTGGATAGCTCTTCGTCCGGGATGACTGACAGATGAGTCTCATAAGGGGTCAGTCTCTCCAGCGGCCCGTCGCCTAGTGCGGTGGGGTGTCTGTCGAAGCAGCGCTCCAGCGTTTGGCGGAGATGGATTCTTGGGCCAGGAGGCGGAGGCTGGAGATGAGGGTTTCGCCGAGGATGGTGCCGATGATGACGCTTTCGGCGATCTGGTCCGGGGTGGTGTGGTCGGGGCGTGAGGTTACGGCTGCTACCTCCAGTTCGGTGAACTTCTCCACGGCGTCGGCGTAGGAGTCGAGGAAGCCGGCCAGGTGGTCCTGGTTGAGGGTGCGGAGGGCGGCGATCGTCTCCACCAGGGTGGTGAGGGCGGGGGCGTCGGGGTGGATCGACCAGCCGCGTGACTCGATCAGCGCCTGGACTTGGGCGGCGGCCGCTTCCTGGGCGTCGGTGGTCGAGGTGAGTTGGCGCTGCGGGGTGATCGCGCGGTGGGCGCGGCCGATCTGGTCGTGTAGCGACATGGTGTCCGAGTCCAGGCCCTCCAGCACCTCCTTCACGCGTGCGACCGGGACCTGCGCGAGGTCGACCAGGGCACGGATCAGGCGGAGCCGGCGGACGTGGGCTTCGCCGTACGACGCCTGGTTCGGGCTGGTCAGTTTGCCCGGGGGCAGCAGGTTCTCCCGCAGGTAGTACTTGATCGTCGGCACCGGAACTCCGCAGACCCGGCTCAATTCAGCGATCCGCATATCTCGCTTGCCTTCCCCTCGACTGTGATGGATAGTAGCAGTATCCATAAACGGATACCCGCACTATCCATACAAGAGAGGGAAGCTGATGATCGTCGTTCTGGTCCTGGTGATCGCGACGCTGGGCTTCCGGGCGCTCGGTGCGCTCGGCGTCCGTAGATTCGCGAGTTGGCCGGTGAGTGCCGCGCACGGGATGGCGGTCATGTTGCTGCTGACGGCGAGCGCGCACTTCGTCCCGGCGAGCGTCACCGTGATGCCGAACCACGCCGACATGGTCCGGATCGTGCCGCCCTTCCTGCCGTTCCCGGACACGCTGGTCTACCTGACCGGCGTACTGGAACTGCTGGGCGCGCTCGGTCTGGTGCTGACGGCAACGAGATGGGCAGCCGGGATCGGCCTCACTGCGCTCTTCGTCGTCATGCTGCCGGCCAACATCTACGAGGCCGTCGCCGACGTGTCGTTCGCGAACGGCCAGGCGCCGAGCCCGCTCTGGCAGCGGATCCCCGAGCAGATTCTCTACATCGGCGTCGCGCTGTGGGCAGCCAGATCAGCAGACAGTACGCCGGTACGCCGCGCGCTCGCCGCAGCCATCCCCTCGAAGAACAAGCCCTCGAAGAAGGAGCACTCATGGAACTGAGCGACCCGTCCCGGAGCATCGCCGGAGCGATCCTGCTCACCATCGTCACCATCCAGTTCGGCGGCTGGTTCCTGACGAAGATCGTCCGCGGTGACGTACCGATGACGGACTTCCAGAAGTCGTTCGCCCGCGCCGGGCACGGGCATGCCGGCGTCCTGGTGATCCTGAGCTTGGTCGGCCTGCTCTACGTCGACTCGACCAGCCTCGACGGCTTCTGGTTGTGGGTCGGCCGGCTGGCCATCCCGATCGCCGCGATCGTGATGTCGGGCGGCTTCTTCGCCTCGTCCGCCGGCAAGGACCGCACCAAGCCGAACCAGTTCATTTGGGTCCTCTGGCTCGGTGCGCTGTCCCTGGCTGTCGGTGTGCTGACCCTCGGCATCGGCCTCATCACCGCGTAGCCGGCCCGCGGACCAGCGCAGGCCGTAGGGAGGCTAGGACAAGGCAGCGGTCACGTCGATCTCGACCAACTGACCAGGGAAGCCGAGTTGCGCGACACCCAGCAAAGTGCTCGCGGAGGTGAACGCCGGCGCGAGCGGCGACTCGTTCAGCTGAGTCCAGACCGCGGCGAGATCCTCACGCACCGGACTGGCGACGTAGATGACCGTCCGTACTACGTCGCCCGGGCCGGCGCCGGCGGCTTCGAGGGCGATCAGGATGTTCTGCATGACCTGATCCGTCTGACCCGCGAGCCCGCCCTCGGCGAGTTCTCCGGTCGGTTGAAGCGGGCACTGGCCGGCCAGGAAGATCAAGTGGTCGGCCTGGACCTTGGTCACGTGGTGGTAGCCGGGCGTGGCATGCAAAGCCGGGGGGTTGGTGCGGTCGATCGTCACCCACCCGAGCAAACGCGACCGGGCGGCAGGCGGTCAAACGGATATCTCGCTGTGCTCGTCGTGCTCGAGGGTGGCGCCGGCCTGCGAGACGACGCCAAAGCCGAGAACACCTCTCACTCTCGGTCATCGGATCTTCGCTGTACGCCGGGTGAGCACTGCGACCCGGGCCGTGACGGTCGCGGATCGTGATCTCACCAAGGATTGACGGCGTACCGCGGATGGCAGACGCTGACCGCAGTGATCGTTCGCCATGATCGCGTCTGCTGCAGGGGGGAACCTGTCATGCACTCACGGATTTCGCGTGCCCGGGCGGCCGTCGCCGCCGTCGTACCGCTGGTGCTGGCTCTCGCCGTGGCCGCACCGGCAACCGCACAGGATCCGCCTCCGACAGCGGCCGCGCACGACCATCACAGCCATGACCACGATCACGCGGCGGAGGACCTCGTCGGAGTGCCGATGAACGAGATCGAGCGCGCCGCGAAGGCCCGGTCCGACGAGGTCACCCGGCAGACCGGGCAGCGCCCCGGCCGCCGGTCGCCGAAGGAGCAGGCAGTGGCCGATGCGATCGCCGCGGCTGCCGACCCGGCCGTCTCCGGTGCCTGGAGCGGTGTGATCGACTCCCCCGTGGTGCCGGTGTTCAACGCCACGCTGCCGAACGGCAAGGTGCTCATGTGGGACTCCGTCGGCGAGGGGCCGGCCGAGTCGTACAGCGACCAGTCGTTCACCCGGGCCGCGGTGTGGGACCCGGTGACGAACACCAGCAAGCGGGTCGACGTACAGGGCTACAACATCTTCTGCGCCGGCTACGCGCAACTGTCCGACGGTACCGTCCTCGTTGCCGGCGGCAACCGCGATACGTCGCTGAACGGGATCCGGAAGACCCACCTGTTCGACTGGCGGACCGAGACCTGGCGACGTGGCCCGGACATGGCCGCCGAGCGCTGGTACCCGTCGGTGACGGCGCTGCCGAACCAGGAAGCCCTGATCCAGGGCGGTGGACCGGAGAACGCCGAGGTGCAGCAGACCAACCAGTGGATCCGGCTGCTGACCGGGTTCACCACACCGTCCAGCCGGCTGTACCCGCTGCTCACCGTCCGACCGGACGGGAACGTCGACCTGGTCGGGACCGGCGCGGTCATGCGCACGCTCCAGACGAGCGCGGCCGGCGCCCAGTTGGGCACGTCCGTCCGAGACCTGATCAACCGCGACTACGCCAGCTTCGCCACCGTCCGGGTCGGCAAGACGTTGGTGGCCGGCGGCGGCATCGTCGCCGAGGACGGCAAGGTCGGCGTACCTACTCGCACGGCGGTGATCGTGGACTCCAACGGTCCGACGCTGGCACTGCCGACCGGATCCATGTCGACCGGACGGCGGCAGCACAACCTGACGGTTCTCGCCGACGGTGACGCCTTGGCCACCGGCGGCATGTCCGCCGTGACGACCGACGGCGGCGTCAACCTGGCGAGTCCCGTGTACGCCGCTGAGCTCTACGACACCGAGACGGGGACGTGGCGCACCCTCGGCGCCGCGAACCGGATCCGGCAGTACCACTCGACCGCGCTCCTGCTGCCCGACGGCCGGGTCATGACCGGTGGCGGCGGCATCTGCGGCGAATGCCAGCGGGTCGGCTATCTCGAGAAGAACATCGAGTACTTCACCCCGCCCTACCTGTACGGCGCCGACGGGCAGCCCGCGGCTCGTCCGGCGATCACGTCGGCTCCGGCGACCGCGTCGTACGGGAGCACGTTCTCGGTGACCTCGCCGGAGGCCGGTTCGATCGCCAAGGCAGGGCTGGTCGGGCTAGGTGCGCCGACCCATGGTGACGATCAGGGGCAGCGCTACGTGCCGCTCTCGTTCAGTGCCGCGGGGACGACGCTGACCATCAGCTCACCCGCCGGCGTCAACCTCGCCCCACCTGGCTACTACATGTTGTTCGTTGTCGACAGCAACGGTGTGCCGTCGGTGGCGCGGACGGTACGGCTGACCGCGACGGCCCCAGCAGCACCGGCGCCGATCCGGCTCACCGTCAGCGGACCGGGCGACAGGTGCCTGGACATCGACCACAGCTCGATCCTGCCCGGCACCAAGATCCAGCTGTGGGACTGCAACGGCACCCAGGCGCAGCGCTGGACGCATCCGGCTGACGGAACGTTGCGCGCGCTCGGGGTCTGCGCGGACGTACCGGGAGGCAACCTCAAGGTCGGCGCCCCGCTGCGGACCGACATCTGCAGCAGCACCGATCCGGCCCAGAAGTGGACCATCGGCACCGACGGCAGGATCAAGTCCACCACGAAACCGAAGCTCTGCCTCTCGGCCGCCGGCAAGACCAACGCTGAGCAGGTCACCCTCGCCAACTGCAACAGTTCGCCGACACAGGTGTTCCGCTACTAGTCAGGCGGTGAGGCGTTCTTCGGTGGACGTGGAGAAGAGGTGGAGCTTGTCGGGCTGGGGGGCCAGGTGGACGATGGCGCCCTTCTCGCTGTGCATGCGGGTTCCGATGCGAGCGATGATCTGCTGACCGGTGGTGTGCTCGGCGCTGCCGTAGAGATAGGCGTCGGAGCCGAGTTCCTCAATCACAGCGACCTTCACCGGCAACCCCTCGTCGGCGAGGCGGAACGCTTCGGGGCGGATGCCGAGCATCAGGGTCTTGTCGGCTCCGGCCTTGGCCAGCAACTTCCGCTCGATCGGGACCACGTAGTCGCCGATCTTCGCGCCGCCGTCGACGATCTCGGCCTCGATCAGGTTCATCGCGGGGGAGCCGATGAAGCCCGCCACGAACAGGTTCTTCGGGGCGTCGTAGAGGTTCAGCGGGGTGTCGACCTGCTGCAGCAGCCCGTCCTTCAGGACCGCGACCCGGTCGCCCATCGTCATCGCCTCGATCTGGTCGTGGGTGACGTAGACCGTGGTGACGCCCAGCCGGTGCTGGAGTTCGGCGATCTGAGTGCGGGTCTGGACCCGGAGCTTGGCGTCGAGGTTCGACAGCGGCTCGTCCATCAGGAACACCTGCGGGTCACGGACGATCGCGCGGCCCATCGCGACGCGCTGACGCTGTCCGCCGGACAGGGCCTTCGGCTTGCGCTCGAGGTACTCCTCCAGGCCGAGCAGCTTGGCCGCCTCGGCGACGCGCTTGGCCCGCTCGTCCTTGTGGATGCCCTGCATCTTGAGGGCGAATCCCATGTTGTCGGCGACCGTCATGTGCGGGTAGAGCGCGTAGTTCTGGAACACCATCGCGATGTCCCGCTCTTTCGGCGGCCGGTCGGTGACGTCGCGGTCACCGATGTAGATGGATCCCTCGTTGACTTCCTCCAGTCCCGCGAGCATCCGCAGGGCGGTGGACTTGCCGGAGCCGGACGGTCCGACCAGCACCATGAACTCGCCGTCCTGGATGTCCAGGTCGAGCTTGTCGACGGCGGGGGTGTCGGTGCCGGGGTAGACCCGGGTGGCTCCCTTGAACGAGACAGTTGCCATGTCGCGCTTCCTTCTTTCCTTCGCCGGCAGGTACGTGCCGGACGATCCGTAGCAAAGGCTCCCAGGAGTGGGTGTCTACAACGATGGTACTTCGCTTTGGTGATGTATCAACAAAACCGGTCGAGGACTCGGTGAGGGGTTAGGGTGCGGGCCATGATCGAGACGGCGACGGTGCGGGTGGGAGAGCTCGGGGCATACCTGGCGAAGCCGGAGGGCTCCGGGGGCGGTCCGGGGATCTTGTTGCTGCCGATGATCACCGGGATCGGGGAGCAGATCCGTGAATGGGCGGATGAGCTCGCCGGTCGCGGGATCACCGCACTGGTGTGGGACCCGTTCAAGGGCCGCAGTACCGACAACTCCACGGTGGACGAGTTGTCGGGGCTGTTGCTCAAGAAGGACGACGACACCGCGCTGGACGAGCAGGCCGCCCTTCTCGATCACCTGCTCGGTGAACTCGGGTGTGCGAAGGCGGGCGTGATCGGCTGGTGCCTGGGTGGGCGGTTCGCCCTGTTGCTGGCAGCCCATGATCACCGGCCGACGGGGGTGGTCGCGTTCCATCCGACCACCCCGTCCGAGTTGGCGCCGCAGCACTCGTACGACACGATCGCCGAAGTGGGAGGGATCACCGCACCGGTGCTGGTGAGCTACCCCGGCGCCGACACCCGCGTACCGGTGGCTGACTTCGAGGCCCTACAGACCGCGCTGCAGGCCAGGTCCACCGGCGCCACCATTACGCAGTTCTTCCCCGGCGCCGACCACGGCTTCTCCGACCGCGGGCGGCACGACAAGGCGGTGAACGCGGACGCCTTCCAGCTTGCCTGGCCGCAGGCGCTCGCCTTCATTGACGCAACCACCGCCTGATCCAGTGGTGCTTGGAGCCTCGGGCCCTAGGCGGCGGTGGCTGAGCGGCGGTGGGCCGTGGGGCTGGTGCCGCGGATTCGTTTGAAGGCGACGCTCAGGGCGAAGGCGTTGGCGTAGCCGACCCGGCGGGCGATCGACTCGACCGTGTCGGTGGTCTCCCGGAGGAGATCCGCGGCCAGGGTGATCCGCCAGCCGGTCAGGTAAGCCATCGGGGCCTCGCCGACCAGTCCGCTGAACCGGCGGGCCAGACTCGCGCGCGATACGCCAGTCCGATCGGCCAACTCGACGACCGACCACGGATGCGCCGGGTCTTCGTGCAGCAGGCGCAGAGCCTGTCCGACAACCGGATCGCTCTGCGCCTGGTACCAGCCCGGTGCGTGCGATTCCGGCCGGGCGAACCAGGCGCGCAAGGTGGTGATCAGCGCGAGGTCGAGCCAGCGGTCGAGCACCGACTGCTGGCCCGGCTCGTCCCGCTGGATCTCGCTGAGCACCATGTCCATCACGTGCCCGGCGACGTCGGCGGCCGGCACCACGAGCACCGGGGGCAGTGCCGCGAGCAGCCGGCGGCTGACGTCGCCCTCCAACTGGTAGGTGCCGCTGACAACCATCGCCTCGCCCTCCGGCCGGCCGCCGTACGTCCGGACGCCGAGCCGGGCGCTGTAGTCGATCGGTGCGCCGGGCAACGGTTCGCAGATGCCGCCCGGGTGGATCCGCAGTTGCGGCTCGGTGCCGGGGGCATCGGCGACGACGTACGGTTCGGGGCCGCGGAGTACGGCGATGTCGCCCTGCTCCATCCGGACCGGGGCGATGCCGTCGCGGACGATCCAGGCCGAGCCGCGGACCAGGGTCGCCAGAGCTAGCGGCGCCTCGTCGACGATGTGCAGCGCCCAGGGCGGATCCATGATCGTCAGGTTGAAGACGCCGCCCCGCGCACGGGTGCCGGCCAGCAGGTCGTCGAGCACGTCCATGCCTGCATGCTACCCCGAGCTGAGACGCACAGACATCGAATTGCGCCAGACAACCATGGTTTGTCTCACTGAATCGCGATGAACTTGAGCCATGACAACGACACCGATTCTCATCCTCAGTGGTAAAGGCAAGACCGGCCGCCGCGTCGCCGAGCAACTCGAAGCACGCGGCGTCCCGTTCCGGCTGGCTTCCCGGTCCAGCGAACAGCGCTTCGACTGGTACGACGACAGCACCTGGCCCGCGACGATCGCCGGCGCCGAGACGGCGTACCTGGCTCCGCCGGTCGGGCCGACCGGGTTGGCGGCCGCCGGGGAGTTCATCAAGCAAGCGGCCGCCGAAGGCCTGCGCCGGGTGGTTCTGCTGTCCGGCCGTGGCGTCGGCAGCCCGGGCCGCGAGTTCGCCGTCTACGAGAGCGGCCTCGAGTTGGAGCACGCGGTCAAGGACAGCGGCGCCGACTGGACCATCATCCGGCCCGCGTGGTTCGCGCAGGGGTTCAGCGAGGACTTCATGTACGACTACGTGATGGCCGGGGAGATCCGGCTCTCGGCCGGCGACGGCGCCGAGGCGTGGATCGACACCAACGATGTCGGCGACGTGATGACGGCCGCGCTGCTCGACGAGCGGCACACCGGCGAGACGTACTCGCTGTCCGGACCGCGCACGCTCACTCTGACCGAGGTCGCGGCCGAACTGTCGGCAGCCAGCGGCCGGCCGATCAGCTACGTCGATCTCGAGCCGGAGGAGCACGTGGCGGAGATGGTCGGGTTCGGCCTGACGCAGGAGGACGCCGAGGCCGTCCGCGATCTGTTCGCGGTGATCCGCAACCACCGTTCGGAGTACGTCTCGGACGGAGTCCAGCAGGTGCTCGGACGGGCGCCGCGCGACTTCGCCGACTGGGCGCGGGAGACCGCGAAGACAGGAGTGTGGTCGGTATGACCAAGGTCCTCACCTTGGCGGCACTGGTCGGAACGGCGCTGATGGGCGGCTTGTTCTTCGCCTTCGGGACCGCGGTGATGGGTTCGCTGCAGCGAATGCCGGCCGGCCAGGGGGCCGCCGCGATGAACCTGATCAACGTCCGGATCCAGAACCCGCTGTTCCTGCTCTTCTTCGTCGGCACTGCGTTCGTCTGCCTGGCGCTCGCGGTCCTCGGATTCGTGCGGGACAGCCCCGGCAAGTGGTGGCTGTTGGCCGGGTCGGCGCTCTACCTGGTCGGGGTGATCGTGCTGAGCTTCGCGGTCAACATCCCGCTGAACGACCAGTTGGCCGCGGTCGATCCGGCCTCGGCGGCGGGTGCCGCCGAGTGGCAGAACTATCTGGCCAAGTGGAACCCGACGAACAATGTCCGGGCCATCGCCTGTGCCCTGGCCGTCCTCGCCTTCGGCCTGGCGCTGGCGAGCGGGTCCGGGAATCAGAACACTGGCATGGAGGCCCGTCAATCGTGGGACGGCGTCCAACGCTACTGAGGACCCCGGGTGCTGGTTACGGTGGCGGTTCGGCGAGGCGGAGGTGGCGAGATGACGCAGCAGATGGTGCAGGCGAACGGGGTCGAGTTGTGTGTCGAGACCTTCGGCAGCCAGGCCGATCCGGCGGTGCTGCTGATTCACGGCGCCGCCGCCTCGATGGACTTCTGGGAGACACCGTTCTGTGAGCGGCTGGCCGCGGCCGGCCGGTTCGTGATCCGGTACGACCACCGCGACACCGGGCAGTCGGTCAGCTACGAACCCGGCAAGCCGCAGTACGACGGGATGGATCTCGCCGCCGACGCGATCGGAGTGCTGGACGCGCTGGGGATCGCCAGGGCGCACGTCGTCGGGATCTCGATGGGCGGCGGGATCGCCCAGCGGCTGGTGCTCGACCACCCCGACCGGGTCGCCTCGGTCACCTTCGCCACCACCAGCCCGGGCGGTCCAGGCGGACCGTCGAACCCGGATCTGCCGCCGGCGTCGGAGAAGATTCGGGCCGCCTTCTCCGAGGACGCCCCCGAGACCGACTGGTCCGATCCGGAGGCGGCGCTGGACGCGCTGATCGACGCCGAGCGGCTGTTCGCCGGCACCCTTCCGTACGACGAACCGGCGAGGCGCAGGTTCAACCGCGCGATGATGGCGCGGACCAAGAACCTCGCCTCGGCGATGACGAACCACTGGATCCTCGAGGGCGGCGAGCCGGTCCGCCAGAGGCTCGGCGAGATCGCGGTACCGGCCTTGGTTCTGCACGGCACCGAGGATCCGCTGTTCCCGCCCGGACACGCCGAGGCGATGGCCCGCGAAGTACCGGGCGCTCGCCTCGTCCTGCTCGAAGGCGCCGGTCACGAACTCCCCGAGCCGACCTGGGACGTCGTCCTCCGCGAGATCGAGGCCATCACGGCGTCCTGAGTCAGCTCACCGCCCGTCCCGTCAGGCCGAGGATGCGGTCGAGCAACGGGGCAGTGGCGGCGACCGGGACTTCCGGGCCGTAGCTCCCGACCTGCCGCCCCCACTCGGCGTGCCCGGCGACCTCCTGGTGCACATACTCGAGTACTTCGTCGTCCCAGCTCGGCTGCTGACCGGTCGCCGTCCCTAGATCCCAGCCGTGCACCACGAGTTCGGTCGCGACCATGCCTCCGATCAGAGCGGACGGGAGTTCGTCCGGTCCGGCCATGCGGGTGGTGCCCTGCCACGCTTCAGAGGTCGTCCAGGCGGCGATCGTTCTTTGTACCTGGGTGGCGAGGTCGCCGGACCAGTCACCCTTGGTCAGGTCCATCGCGGACTCGGCCTCCGCCGGCGGCGGGACGGCTTCCTTGTTGCCCGCCCCTTCCAGCGAAGGTCCCCAGAACAGCAGGTGGTTGATCAACTGGCGGACGTCGTATCCAGTACAGGGGGTCGGGGACGTGAGTTGGTCGGGCCGCACCTGGCCCACCACGGTGAGGAGGGGAGCGCCGGCCCGGCTGATCAGGTGTTCTGCGGTCATGCCGACACCGTAGGAGTGGTGGCGATTCGGTGTCTTGAACAATCGCGACATACTCGGCTGGTGAGGCGCGATGATCGGGAGTTGGACTGGCGGCGGTTCCAGCGCCATGAGTACGTCGAGCCGTCCGCGGACCTCGCGGGGTACGTCAACAGGTACTGGATCGTCAGCTGGGGCTACGAGCGTCCGTACCGGCAGTTGATTCGGCCCAGCCTCAGCGTCCAGCTGGTTTTCCGCGACGGGCGCGCGCAGGTGCACGGCGTGACGAGCGCTCACACGGTCCAGGAACTCGCGGGAAGTGGGCGGGTGCTGGGTGTGGAGTTCAGGCCTGGGTGCTTCCGGCCGTTCCTGGGCGCTCCGGTTCGTTCGATCACGGACCGGTCCGTGCCAGCGGCAACCATCTTCCCGGGCGGTCCGGGCGGTCCGGCCGCTCTGGCCGATCTGGCCGATCTGGCCGATCTGGCCGATCTGGCCGATCTGGCCGATCTGGCCGATCTGGCCGATCTGGCCGAGCCGGCGGAGCCGGGCGCGCCGGCCGAGCCGGGCCTCGACGTGGTCGAGACGATGATCCGCGCTCAGCTGCCGGCGCCGGACCCGAAGCTCGACCTCGTCTGCCAGCTGCTCGACCGGATTGCCACCCAGCCCGCGATCAAGCGGCTCGACCCCCTCGCCGCACAGTTCGGTACGACACCGCGGCAACTGCAGCGACTCTTCGCCGAGTACGTCGGCGTCGGCCCGAACTGGACCATCCGGCGCTGCCGGCTCGAGGAGGCCACCGAACGGATGGCAGCCGGCACCAAGGTCGACTGGACCACGCTGGCCGCCGAGCTCGGCTACGCGGACCAGGCGCACTTCGTCCGCGACTTCACCCGCCTGATCGGCGAATCGCCGACGAAGTACGCCGAACGGTACTGATCGGTCGGGTGAAACTTGTGCGCCCGGTAGTTTGGCCAAGGTGATCACCATCGAGCGCGTAGTCACCGTGGACAAACCCGTCGAGACCGTCTTCGCCTACCTGTCCGACTTCGAGACCACCACCGAGTGGGACCCGGGCACAGTGTCGACGGTGAAGGTCGAAGGCGACGGCGGCCCGGGCACGAGGTACCAGAACACCTCGTCGTTCGCCGGGCGCGAGACCGAGCTCGAGTACGTCGTGCAGCAGCGTGACGCCGGCCGGGTCTTCCAGTTGCGGGGGGAGAACAAGACCGTCACCGCGCTCGACACGATGACGTTCCGCGCGGCCGACGGCGGCACCGAGGTGACGTACCGGGCCGAGTTCGAGTTCAAGGGCGTCACCCGGCTGATCGAGCCGCTGTTCAAGGGGCAGTTCAAGAAGCTCGGTGACGAGGCCGAGCAGGGGATGCGCGAGGCGCTCCAGAAGCTGTAGTGCGGAGGGTGGTGCTGGCACCACCATCAGGTCGGGCACTGACGGGATGGGGTGCGCGGCGGGATCCCGGAAGGGTTGGAGTCACTAGATTCCGACCCTTTCCGGAGGATTCCGATGAAGCGAAACAGTCTGCTGCTGGCGGCTGCCGCCCTGTCCACCTCGGCTGCCCTGGCCACCGCGGCTGTGCTGCCCCTCGCTAATGCCACCGCCGCGCCCGCCCCCACCTCAGCTCCGTCGGCGGCCGTGTCCTCTCAGGCGACCGTCTCCACGCAGGACCCGGTACCGGCGCTGACCCGCGCCGCTCACCCGCTGCTGAGCACGAAGCCGGCGGGTCAGCTGAGAGACCTACGCCCGCTGGTCCGGATGGTCGGCGACGCCCGCGTCGTGGGAATCGGCGAGGCCACCCACAACTCCAGCGAGTTCTTCAGCGTCAAGCACCGCATCTTCCAGGCCCTGGTCGAGCAGAAGGGCTTCACCGCCTTCGCGCTCGAAGGTGCCTGGAGCACCGGCCTGTCCCTCGACCGGTACGTCGTCGACGGCATCGGCGATCCGCGCGCGATCATGAGCCGCGAGTTCCAGGGCTCGTACGAGTTCTGGAACGTGCAGGAGTACCTCGACCTGATCGAGTGGATGCGGTCGTACAACCAGACCCACACCCGCAAGCTGCGCTTCGTCGGCGACGACCTCGGCTACGTCGGGCCCGAGACGACCAACCGCGTCACCAGCTACGTCCGCGCGACCAAGCCCGCCCTGCTCCCCGAGATCACCCGCCTGTACTCCGGCCTGCCGGCCCAGGCCGAGGCGGCTCCGTGGTCCGAGGCTTACCTGAGCAAGCCTCTCGCCGAGCGGCAGAACCTCGAAGCGGCGGCGCGGCGGGCCGAAGTACTGGTGAAGGGTCTGCCGGCGAGTTCCGAGCGGACCTGGGCGGTGCAGAACGCGCGGGCGGTCTGGCAGGTGGCGAAGTTCTACTCGTTCGACCTGCAGGACCCGAAGGTGTTGCCGCAGGCGATGCGGTTCCGCGACGAGGTGATGGCGGCGAACGTGGCGTGGTGGACCAAGACCACCGGTGACAAGGTCCTGCTCTCGGCGCACAACGGCCACATCACCTACAAGTCGGGGATGCCGTCGCAGTACCCGAAGGTGCAGGGCGAGTTCCTCCGCGAACAGCTCGGCAAGCGCTACCTGAACGTCGGGCTGTCGTTCGACCACGGCTCGTTCAACGCCCGGAACATCGAGGACCCGGCCGGTGCGATGAAGGCCTTCACGATCGGCTCCGCGGCGCCCGGCAACAACGAGCCGACGCTCGACAAGGTGCCCTACCGGGACTACTTCGTCGACCTCCGCAAGTTGCCGCGGGCAACAAAAGCGTGGCTCGAGGTCGAACGGCCGACCCGGCACATCGGCACCGCCTACCCGTTCCCGGACTCGCAGATCGCGCTGGCTCCGTCGTACGACCTGCTGATCCACCTCAACAAGGTCACCGCGGCTCACCTCAGGTAGGACCACGAAAGCGGCGCCCCGATCGAGGGGCGCCGCTTTTCGATGGGTCAGGCGGCCGAGCGGAGCATCATCCGGATGCCGACGAACAGGCCCAGCGCGGCGGTGACGATGGCGGCGAGCAAGCCCCACAGCACGGTGGTCGACGTCACGTCACCGGCGAACAGCGTCCGCTCGGCGTCGACCAGGTAGGACAGCGGGTTGAACTTCGACGCCACCCGCATCCACTCCGGCCCGGTCTCCAGCGGCAGCAGCATCCCGGACAGGATCATCAGCGGGAACAGGAAGGTCTGCTGGACCACCCAGAACATCCAGTCCTGCTTGCGGACCGCGAGTGCCAGCGCGTAGCTGAACGCGCCCAGCCCGACCCCGAAGACGGCGAGCAGCGCCAGCCCGATGATCGCCCCGTCCAGGTGCAGGTCGAAGCCGAAGGGCACCATCACCGCGATCACGATCACGGCCTGCCCGAACAGCGGCACCATCTCCTTCAGCGCCCGCCCGATCAGCAGCGACGACCGGCTCAGCGGCGTCACCATCATTCGCTCGTGCGCGCCGGTCTGGAACTCGAACAGCAGGTTCGCTCCGGTCGCGGAGGTGCCGAACAAGGTCGTCATCACCAGGATCGCCGGCCCGAACAACCCCAGGAAGATCAGCGGCTGGATCATCCCGAAGAGCAGCGAGAACGGGTCCCGGAGTACGGGCTTCAGCTCTCGGGTCATCACGATCCCGGTGTCGCGGAAGAGGCTCCGGTTGCCGGTGTCGGTCCCGGTCGGGAGAGTCAGGGTGCTCATGCTGCGGCCTTTCCGGTGGAGTCGGCCTCGCGCAGGGTGCGGCCGGTGAGGTTCAGGAACACGTCGTCGAGGGTCGGCCGGATCACCTGAGCGGTCGCAACCGGTACTGCGTACTGCTGGGCGCTGCCGATCAGCTCGGGTAGAGCCGCCGGGCCATCGGCGACTCGCAGGCTGAGCCGGTCGCAGTCGGCAACCACCTCTCTTGCGCCAAGCAACTTCTCCGCCAACCGGGCCAGCTCCGGCAGGTTCCCTGGGGCAGCGGTCACGATCAGTTGGTCGCCGGCCAGCTTCGCCTTCAGCGCGTCGGCGGTGTCGTCGGCGATCACCTCGCCGTGGTCCACCACGACCACCCGCTCGGCCATCGAGTCCGCCTCGTCCAGGTAGTGCGTGGTGAGCACGATCGTCATCGAGTACTGCTCGCGCATCCGCAGGATGTGGTCCCACAGGTTCGCCCGGTTCTGCGGGTCGAGGCCGGTCGACGGCTCGTCCAGGAAGAGCAGACCCGGCGCGTGCACCAGCCCCATCGCGACATCGAGCCGCCTGCGCTGGCCGCCCGACAGGTCCGACACCTTGCGCTGTGCCAGGTCCTTCAGCTCGAGCGATTCCAGCAACTCCTCGGCCCGGCGCTTCGCCGCGCGCCGGTCCAGGCCGTAGATCACGCCCTGGCCGGACAGTTCGTCGGTGACGCGCTGGGAGTGACCCGCGCCGTTGCCCTGGCCGACGTACCCGATCTGCCGGCGGACCCGGCCGGGATCGGTGGTCACGTCGTACCCGGCGACCGTCGCGGTACCGGAGGTCGGCGCGATCAAGGTGGTGAGCATCCGCAGCGTGGTGGTCTTGCCGGCGCCGTTCGGGCCGAGCACGGCGACGAGTTCGCCCGGTTCGACGTCCAGGCTGATGCCGCGGACCGCGTGCACGGTGTCGGTCCGGCTCACCACGAAGTCCTTCGTGAGCTTTCGGGTGCTGATCACGGGATGTCTCCTTCATCGGGGCTTGTTGAGACAGACATTTCCAGTAGTAGAGGACAGGTTCTGACCGTTACCTCTGGCAATCTGAGGTCATGTCCGAAACCTCGGCTCGACTTCTCTCGCTGCTGTCCCTGCTCCAGGCGCGCCGCGACTGGCCGGGCGCGCTGCTGGCCGAACGGCTGGAGGTGAGCCCGCGCACGGTCCGCCGCGACGTGGATCGGCTGCGCGACCTCGGCTACCCGGTCCGCGCGTCGAAGGGACCGGACGGCGGCTATCGCCTCGACGCGGGCGCCGATCTGCCGCCGCTGCTCTTCGACGACGACCAGGCGATCGCGGTCGCCGTCGCCCTGCAGACCGCCACCACCACCGTGACCGGGATCGAGGAAGGCGCCCTGCGCGCGCTCGCCACGGTCCGCCAGGTGATGCCCGCGCGGTTGCGCCAGCGAGTCGACGCCCTCCAGGTCACCACGGTCGACCGGTACGCCGGATCGTCTCGGGCGAAGGTGAACTCGGAGCACCTGATCGCGATCGGTACCGCGCTGCGCGCCCGCGAGGTACTCCGCTTCGACTACGCGTCACCGGGTGCCTCGTCGGAGGACGAGTTCGTGCCGCCCCGCCGGGTCGAACCACACCACCTGGTCACCTGGGGCGCCCGGTGGTACCTGGTCGCCTGGGACCTCGAGCGGAACGACTGGCGGACCTTCCGGGTGGACCGGATGTTGCCCAAGACACCGACCGGCCCACGCTTCACCCCGCGCGAACTCCCCACGCCCGACGTCTCGACGTACATCTCGAGCCGTTTCCAGAGCCAGAGTCAGTGGCCGTGCCGCGGTACGGCGATCCTGCAGGCGAAGGCCGCCGACATCGCCCGCTGGGCCGGCCGCGACGCCCTGGTGGAGGAGGTCACTCCCACCAGTTGCCGCCTCACGATGAACGCCTGGTCCTGGACCGGCCTGGCTGCCTCGTTCGGCATGTTCGAGTGCGACCTGGAGTTCGCCGGCCCGCCCGAACTGAAGGAAGCCGCCAACCACCTCGCCGCCCGCTACACCTCGGCCTGATCTTTGATCGAGAAGCGGACAGAACCTGGCCGCTACCTTCGGGAGGATGAAGACATGACAACGACGAAGAATCCTGCCGGCAAGGGCTCTGTGACGCCGTACGTCTCGGTGCGTGGGGCGGACGGGTGGCTCGACTTCGTGGAGTACACGTTCGAGACCGAGAAGGCGTTCCGGGTGCGGAACGAGGACGGGACCATCGGGCATGCGGAGATCACCGTCGGCGACTCGGTGCTGATGGCGTTCGACGCCCGGCCCGAGTGGCCTGACACGCCGAGCCTGCTGAGCGTGTACGTCGACGACGTGGACAGGGTGCTCGCCCGTGCGCTGGGGGCAGGAGCCAGCGTGGTCACCGAGCTGACGACGTCGCGAATCGTGGGCGATCGCGGCTGCCGGATCAAGGATTCGCAGGGCAACATCTGGTGGCTGCAGACCCACCTGTACGACGTCGACCCGTCGACCCTCCCCGCACTCTTCGCCGACCCCGCCGAAGCAGCCGCGATGAAGGCCCTGCAGGAATCCTTCGACACCGAGATGCGCAGCCGGGTCTGATCAGGTCGAGTACAGGACGGGGTTGAGGGGTGAGGAGATCTGCTCGCCGGCCGCGTTGCCTGGCATCCAGTCGGCCAGGTCGGACTCCTGGAACGAGTTCGCCGGCGGCGCGATCTCCATCGCGGCGTCCACGTAGATGATCGTCATCACCCGCCGCGGTACGTCGGTGTTGTTCGGCGCCGCGTGGTGGAACGTCCAGCCCAGGTGGTAGCTCACCTCGCCCAGTTCGTACGGCTCGACCACCTCGGGGAAGTCCCGCTCGGCCAGGGCCGCCTGGAGCACGCGCTCCGACTCGTCGCTGATCGGGAGATCGCGCCCGTGCTCGAACGCGTGGCTCCCGGCGGCGAAGGCCAGCGGGCCCATCTCCAACGGCGTTTCCTGCAGCGGGATCCATACCGTCACGCAGCGATCCGTCGCGAACGGCCAGTAGTACTGGTCCGCGTGCCACGGCGTCACCCCACCGCCGGACTCCTTGTAGAGCGCCTGGTCGTGGTACAGCCGGACCGACCGTACGCCGAGCAACTGTGCCGCGATCCGCGCGAGCCGTGGCGACGAGACGAACTCCAGCACCGGTTCGCTGTCCTGCCACAGGTTCATCACCTGCAGGAACGCCTTGCCGTAGGTGTCGCGTTCTTCCAGCGGCAGGTGCTGGGTGTTCAACTCGATCACCTTGCTGGTGATCTCCTCCTCGTACGCCGCGATAGTGGCCGGCGACAGCACCCGCTTGAGCTTGACGAATCCGTGCTCGGCGAAAGCGGCGATCGAAGCCCTGTCCAGGCTGTAGTCGAGCTCGAGCTCAGAGCGGGTAAGCGTCATCCACACAGGGTCCCGGGGAGATCAATCGATGTAAAGGTGAGCATTCAATTTTTTCGTTCCAACGATTGATCGGCGAATCGCTCGACGGCTGCCAGCACGAGATCGCCCAGGCCCGTACCGTGGCCGGCGACCTCGACCACGTGCAACTCGGCGTCGGGCCAGCCCTGCGCCATCTTCCAGGCGGCCTCCAACGGACTGCTGAAGTCGAGCCGCCCGTGGATCAGTACGCCGGGGATGCCGGCCAACTTCCCCGCGTTCCGTTGCAGGATGCCCTCTTCCAGCCAAGCCGCGTGACCCCAGTAGTGCGAGACCAGCCGGGCGAATCGCAGCCGAAACGCGGGATCCTGGTACCGCTCGTCCGGCTGGTATCCGGGGTGCGTCGCGACGTGCGTGTCCTCCCAGTCGCACCAGTTCTTGGCCGCCCGGTCCCGCACGGCCGGGTCGGGGTCGTGCAGCAGTCGGCTGTACGCGAGCGCGAGATTCCCGTCCCGCTCCGACTCCGGTACGCCGTCGCGGAAGCGCGCCCACTCCTCGGGGAAGACGCGGCCCATCTCCCGGGTGATCCACTCGACCTCGCGCCGGGTGGTGTTGGTGATACTGAACAGGACGAGTTCGGAGACCGACGACGGATGCTGCTCGGCGTACGCGAAGCCGAGGGTGGCTCCCCAGGAGGCGCCGAGAACGAGCCACTTCTCGATCTGGAGGTGGTTGCGGAGCATCTCGATGTCCGCGATCAGGTGGGAAGTGGTGTTGGTGCTGAGATCCACCTCCGGCTCGGCGGCATCCGGCGTACTGCGGCCGCAGTTGCGCTGGTCGAACAGCACGAGCCGGTACTTCGCCGGGTCGAAGTAGCGGCGCCAGTACGCAGTGGCGCCTGAGCCGGGCCCGCCGTGGAGCACGACCGCGGGTTTGCCGTCGGGGTTGCCGCAGACCTCCCAGTAGAGGCGGTGGCCGTCGCCGACCTCGAGCATGCCGTGGTCGTAGGGCTCGATCTCTGCCGGGTACATGGTTCTGGCCTCCGTTGCCTGGATATATAACAGCGCTGTTAGAGTACAGCCATGAAAGGCGCGATCGGTACCCGGTTGAGGCACGTGCTCGAGTTGCTCGACCGGGATGTGGCGAAGGTCTATCTCGATCTCGGGCTGCCGGAGTACCGGCCGAGGTTCTCGCCGATCGTCCGCACGCTGGTTGCCGATGGCCCGTTGTCCATCCGGGACCTGGCCAAGGCGGTGGGCGTGACGCACTCGGCCGCCAGCCAGACGGTCGCCCAACTCTCGAAGGCGGGCTTCGTCACCCTCGAGCCGGGGCCGAGCGACGCCCGGCAGCGGATCGTCCACCTCACGAAGAAGACTCGCGATCTGCTGCCCACCATCGAAGCCGAATGGCAGGCAACCACCGCGGCGCTGGCGGATCTGGACGCCGAACTGTCAGCCCCCCTCGGCCAACTCCTCGACGAGATCATCACCGCAGTCGAACGCCGTTCCTTTCAGCAGCGGATCGCCGACCATTCCTAGGCGGCGTCGTGGAACACCAAGCCCAGGGTGTGGCGGATGCCCGACCGGACCGTGCTCACACCGTGCCGCATCGGCGCTGCTGACCACCCGCGCGCCGACTTCACCGGCCGGTCGCGAGTGGTGAAGATCAGCCCGCGCCCCTGCGGCAACATCGCCACCGTCCCGCGCGACTGCGCTCGCGGCCGCTGCTCGACCAGCAGGAACTCACCACCCTCGTGGTCCACGCCCGGCCGATCCAAACCGATCACCACCTGCAGAGGGAACACCAGGTCGCCGTACAGGTCGCGGTGCAAGGCGTTCCAGTCGCCCGCCTGATACCTGAGCAGGATCGGCGTCGGCTTGGTCTGGCCCGCCGCGTGGCACGCCTCGAGCCATTCTCCGAGTGTGTCCGGCCAGGGCGCGGGCCAGCCGAGGCGCTCAGCCCAGTCGCGCGCGATCGGCAGCAGTTTCGGATACAGCGTCTCCCTGAGTTCGGCGACGACGGCGGGGAGTGGGTGGTCGAAGTACCGGTACTGCCCGGAGCCGAAGCGATACCGGGCCATGTCGATCGTGGAGCGGAAGCGCTCGACTTCGCCGTACAGGGCGGAGATCTCCTGGCACTGCTCCGGGGTGAGCAGAGGTGGGGTCAGCGCACAGCCGTGGTCGTCGAGTTCTGTCTGCCAGTTCATACCTGTGGAACGGCTGGGGGAGCGGAGATGTGAGTCAGAGGACGCCGGTGTAGGTGAGCGCGAACGCGCCACAGGGAAAGAGGAAGAGCGACGCGAGGATGACGACACCCCGGAACGTCATCCCCGGACCGATCAACCGCCGGTACGCCGCGACGAGCACCGGCACCATCACGATCTCCAGCGTGAGCATGCTCCGCGGGATCACCGCGTCGAGCGCCGCCAGTACGACGGACAGCCCGGCCGCCGCGATCCAGAACGCGAAGCCCAGCCGGTACGTCGCCCGCGCGCCGAGGCGGACCGCGATCGTCCGGTAGCCGGCGGCGCGATCCGCCTCGAGGTCGGCCAACGTGGTCGGCAGGTAGAGCCCGATCGCCGCGAGCGTGCCCTGCAACGCCATCAACCAGGGGAAGTCGCTGAGGTCCGGGGTCACCGCGGCCCAGCCTGCCAGCGGTCCGAAGGTGCCCAAGGCAAGGGAATTGGCCGCGACGTCGAAGCCGGCCCGGGTCTTCAGCCGCAGGGGCGGAACGCTGTAGGCCCAGCCGAGGGCGAGCGCGAAAACCACCCCGAGGGTGAAGACCGAACCCACGAACAGGCTGACCACGATCGATGCCAGGGCCGCACCGGCCGCGATCTGCTTGGCGCCCTTCAGCGTCACGCGACCGTCGAGCAGCGGCGACTTCGCCTTCCGCGGATTCAGCAGATCGCCCGGCAGGTCGTACGCGTCGTTGATCGCCAGCACCGCCAGCCACAGCAGCGGGCCCATCACCACGGCGCCGACCGCCAGCCGGGGCCAGTCCTGCGTGGGCGGCACGAGACGGTGCGTGGCCAGCAGGATGCCCACGTAGTACGGCACCACCGACACCACCCAGAACGCCGGGCGCCCAACTGCCAGCACATCCCTGACTCGCGCCCTGACCTGCGGCGTCTGCACCAGTGTGGTCACGAAATCCACACTGCTCCTGCCGCCGCTTCACCGGCCTCCCTCGGCCGGGTGAATCACCTCACCCGTAGGCGTTGATGTGCGCAAGAACACCGGTTTCCAACGCCACCCAGACGCTTCCGTCCGGCGCGACCGCCAGCCCGTGCGGTTCCGTACCTTCGCCGAGATGATGGCGCTCGGCAACTGATCCCGCGGCATCCAGCCGGACCAGTTCAGCCGAGCCCCACAAGGTGACCCAGCAACCCCCGTCCGCGGTCGCCACTACCGCGTGCGGCTTCGAGGCGCGATCCGGCAGCGGGAACTCCTCGATCTTTCCGTCACGATCGATCCGGCCGACCTGGCCTGCCAGGATCTCGACGAACCAGACACCGTCTGGGCCGGCGCTGATTCCCACCGGTCCGGCGCCTTCGGTCGGCAACGGGTAGGTCGTCACCTCGCCGGTCACGGTCATCCGCCCGATCGCGTTCCCCTGGTTGAGTGTGAACCACAAGTCCTCGCCCGCCGTGATCATCGCCGGGAACCCGCCGCTCGTACCGATCGGGAACTCCGAGACCTCCCCGTCCACACTCACCCGCCCGATCCGATCCACACCCATCAAGGTGAACCACAGCGCCCCGTCCGGCCCCACACACAATCCGTACGGCGAACCGCCCGCGCTGAGCACCTCCACAGACGACACCACCCCGTCGGGTGCGATCCGCCCGATCCGGTCATCGCCGTTCCGGGTGAACCAGACCGCACCGTCCGGACCGGGGACGATCACGCTCGGACGGCTGCCCGGTGCGGCGAGATCGAACCGTTCCACCAGGTCATCTGCTTTCCGCGCAACGACGCCCGCATGTACCAAGGTCGTCCACACCGCTGTCCCCGCGACGGCGACGCCGTACGGGCCTTCGCCTGCTGCCGCGACCGCGAATTCACTGACTGGCAAGGGACTTCTCCTTCAGTTCGAGGGTTTCGCCACGCCAACGGGAGTTGAAGCGGCGGTCGTGACTGACCACCACCAGCGCTCCGTCATAGGCATCCAGCGCGGCCTCCAGTTCTTCCACCAGCACCAGCGAAAGATGGTTGGTGGGCTCATCCAGAACGAGCAGGTCGTACGGCGTACTCAGCAAGCGAGCCAGAGCCAGCCGCCGACGTTGACCCGTCGACAACGCCCCGACCCGCGTACCGAACTGATCCGCGCGGAACAACCCCAGCCCAGCCGCCCCGCGGTACTGCGCGAGTTCCTGCCGAAGCGTGTTGTCCGGGCGAGCCTCGACGATTTCCTGCGGCAGATAGCCGATCCGCCCGTGCCGATCGACGAACCCCGAGTCAGGCGCCATCGTCCCGACCAACACGTCCAGCAACGTGGACTTGCCGGCACCGTTCGCTCCGGTGATCAGCAGCCGCCCGCCCGCCGGCACCTCCACGGAGATCGCCGACAGCCGATCCCGCACCGAAACGCCCACGGCATCAAGCAGAAGATCTCCTTGCACGGCGGCAGATGTGCGCAGCGCGCCCGTGAACTGCAGAGGCTTCGCCGGGACCGGCGGCGGGTCGGCCTCCAGCCGACGGAGCCGCTCCTTGGCGTTGCGGATCTTGCTGGACTCCGCCTCCTGGACGCGACCGGTCGCCCGGTCGTAGGCGACCTTGTTGTTGTCCTTCATCGGCCGGCTGTAGGCGACACGATCGGCCGTGGTGCGGACGGTGACACGCATCGCCGCGACCTCGTCCTCCCACTCCTGCCGCGCCTGCGCGATCCGGGCCCGCTCGGCCGCCTTCTCCGTGAGATATCCCGCGTAGCCGTTGCCGTAGCGAGTCACCCGGTGGGTGTCACCGTCCACCTCGAACAACGTCGATGCCACCTGCTCGAGGAAGGCGCGATCGTGCGACACGACGACCGTAGTACCGGCTCTCGACCGCAGGTGGCTCTCCAGCCAAACCGTCGCGCCGAGATCGAGGTGGTTGGTCGGCTCATCGAGCAGCAGCACCTCCGGTGACGACGCCAGTACTGCGGCCAGATGCAGCCGGGCGAGTTCGCCGCCGGACAGCGAGGACAACCGCCGATCTCCCGGCAGGTTGCTCAACCCCAACCCGGACAGGGCACGCTGAAACCGAGCCTCCGCGTCATATCCCTCGCGTACTTCGAACGCGGTCTGCAGCTCGCCGTACTCGTCCAGCACGTTAAGGTTGCCCTCAGCAAGCAATGCCTCGAGCGCGAGCATCCTGGCCTCGATCGCCCGCAGGTCCGCCAGTGCGTGGTCCGCGACGGCCGTGACGTCGAGGTGCAACGGCAACGGGTTGTCCTGGGCAAGGAAGCCGAGGCTTCCGGCCACCACGACCGATCCGTCGGTTGGCTGTTCCTGGCCGGCGAGCAGCCGCAGCAGCGTCGACTTCCCGGACCCGTTCTCGCCGATCAGCCCGCTGACCTGGCCGGGTGGAAACGCGCAGTTGACCTGGTCGAGCACCACGCGGTGGTCGTAGGACTTGGTGAGTTCGTGCAAAGACAACTGGGTAGACATACGTGTCCTCCTGACTCGCTGGAACGGACGGCACGCACCACAACAGGTGACGGCCGGTTCGACGGCGGGGTCAGAAGATCACTGCTACCTCCAGTTAATGCGACGGATGTTGCGTTAAGATCATGCCATGACCTCCGGGGAGAACGCAAGCAGGCCGGGTGGACGCACCGCCCGGGTCCGCGCCGACGTGATGGCGGCCGTCGAAGCCGAACTGGCCGAGCGCGGCTACGACGGCCTCACGATCGACGGTGTCGCGGCGCGCTCCGGCGTCCACCGCACCACGGTCTACCGCCGCTGGCGGACCGTCGACGGCCTGCTGGTCGATCTGCTCGCGATGGGCGCCGACGACAACTGGACGCCTGCGGAGACCGGCTCGCTGGCGGGTGACCTGGCTGAGCTCAACCGGGAGATCCGATCCGCGCTGACCGTGCTGCCGTCCGTCACGGTCGCGGTGATCGCGGCGTCCTTCCGCACGCCCGACGCCGCCGAGGCCCTGCGGCGCTTCTGGGTCGACCGCTACGAACGCAGCGCGGTCGTCGTCACCCGCGCCGTCGAGCGCGGTGAGATCCCAGCCGGCACGGACGCCCACCGCGTCCTGATGCTGGCGACGGCTCCGCTCTACCACCAACTCGTCCTGCTGCGGCAGCCGATGTCCGCGAAGCTCGCAACCCGCTACGCCCACGATGCGGCCGAGGCAGCGAAAGTCGGCATCCTTCACGGCTAGGGTTCCCTCTACACCGATGAAGGAGGGCGCAGTGGCTGGACGTCTGAGCGACGAGGTCGTGCTGGTAACCGGGGCCGCCCGGGGGATCGGCCGCGCGATAGCCGCCAAAGCCGCCGAGGAAGGTGCCGCGGTCGCGCTGGTCGACGTACTGGGTGATGAGCTCGCCGCCACCGCCGCCGAGCTGCAGCAGACCGGCGCGACGATCGCCTCCGCCGTCGGCGACATCACCGACGAGGACTCCGTACGCCGCTCAGTCGCCGAGCTGACCGCCGACCTCGGCAAGCCGATCACCGTGCTCGTCAACAACGCCGGCAAGAACGCCTACGCCGACGCCACCCAGATGACGGTGGCCGAGTGGGACAGCGTCTTCGACGTCGACCTCAAGGGCGCCTGGCTGATGGCGCGGGCCGTGCTCCCCGAGATGATCGCGGCCCGGCGCGGCGCGATCGTCAACATCGCCTCGATCCACTCCCACCTCACCACCGCCGGCATGTTCCCGTACGCCGCAGCCAAGTCCGGCCTGGTCGGCATGACCCGCAGCCTCGCCTTGGACGTGGCCCCGCACCAGGTCCGGGTCAACGCCGTCAGCCCCGGCTTCATCGCCACCGACCTGCTCGAAGAGTTCTTCGACACCATCCCCGGCGCCCGCGACACCGCCCTCGCCGTCCACCCCCTCGGCCGCATCGGCACCCCCGAGAACGTCGCCGAGGTCGTCTGCTTCCTCGCCTCGCCCGCCGCCGCCTTCGTCACCGGCGCCAACTGGTCCGTCGACGGCGGGCTCGGCATCCGCTACGCCTGAGCTCAGTTGTTGCAGCCGCACGAGTTGCGGTGGACGAGGGTGGGGGTGACGCGCAGGCTGCGGGCGGGCTGGTCGGGGTCGGCGATCCGGGTGACGATCAGGTCGACGGCCTGGGCGGCCAGTTCCTGGTGGGGTTGGGCGATCGTGGTCAGCCGGGGCTCGAACAGATCGGCCCAGTCGAAGTCGTCGAAGGCGACCAGGGCCAGGTCTGCCGGGACTGACAAGCCTGCCTCGCGGAGGGCGCGCATGGCTCCTATCGTCATCTGGTTGTTGCCGACGACCAGCGCGGTGGGCGGCTCGGGCATCTGCAGCAGCTGGGCGGTCGTGCCACAAGCCGGCTCCGCGTCGGACGCACCCCCGCGCAACAACTCGTCGTCGTACGGGAGGCCGGCGCGCTCCAAGCCGAGGCGGTAGCCGGCGACGCGTTCCTCGGTGGTGGCCAGGCCTGCCAGGCCGCTGACCATGGCGATCCGCTGGTGGCCGCGACTGGCCAGGTGTTCGACCAGGTGGGAGGTGGCCTCGATGTTTTCGGTGCCGACCTCGTCCAGGCCGGTGCCGATCATCCGATCCACCAGGACGACCGGGACGTTGCGCTGCGCCAGGTACTCCAAAGTTGGGCCCGGTGTGGGGGAAGCCGCCAGGATGATGCCGTCGGCCCGGCGCTCGTGCAGGTCCCGGGCCACCTTGAGCTCACGCTCGGGGTCGTCGCGGGTGTCCGCGATCAGGATCGAGTAACCGCGCTGCTCGGCCTCGGCCTGCAGGTGGTGCGCCAACTCCCCGAAGTACGGGTTCGAGATCGACGACAGGGCCAGGCCGATGGTGTCGGTCTTCGACATCACCAGGGATCGAGCGATCGTGTTCGGCACGTAGCCGGTCTCGCGGACCGCGGCCAGAACCGCCTCGCGGGTGGCGGGCGCCACGAAGCGCGTCTCGTTCAGTACGTGAGAGACGGTCGTCACCGAAACCTGGGCTCGCCGGGCCACATCCGCCATCTTCACCACGGTGTCATTCTCCCCCGTGGCCGGGCTGCCACCCGCGCTCCCGGCGGCGACGTGACCTGTCTCTCGTCCAGCGGCCAGTCACATTCGTGCGCGGCCGGGAGTCGGACCAGTAGACCGTTCGAACCTCCCAGAACTGGAGTCACACCATGACGTCAACCGTCCTCGTCACCGGCGGCACCGGCACCCTCGGACGCCACGTCGTCCCGATGCTCCGCGAATCCGACCTCAAGGTCCGAGTGCTCAGCCGCAGCAGCCGACAGCCCGAGGAGGGCATCGAGTACTTCGTGGGCAATCTCGCCACCGGCGAGGGCATCGACGCCGCCGTCGCCGGAGTCGACACCATCGTGCACCTGGCCGGCGACGCCAAGGGCGACGACGACAAGGCCCGCACGCTGGTCAAGGCGGCGAGCGAGGCGGGTTCCCCGCACATCGTCTACATCTCCGTAGTCGGCGCCGAGCACGATTCCTTCGCGTACTTCGCCTTCAAGCGCGGCGCCGAGCAGGTCATCGCCGACTCGGGCCTGCCGTGGACCACGGTCCGGGCCACCCAGTTCCACGACCTGGTCCTCACCCTCGCGCAGGCTCTCGGCAAGCTTCCGGTGGTCCCGGTCCCCGCCGGCTTCCGTGTCCAGCCCATCGACACCCGGGACGTGGCTGCGCGCTTGGTCGAACTCGCCCAAGGCGAACCTTCCGGCCTGGTCCCCGACATCGCCGGTCCCAAGATCTACGACCTCAAGGACCTCGTCCGCTCCTACCTCAAGGCCACCAACCGGCGCCGCTTGCTGGTCCCGCTCTTCCTTCCCGGCAAGGCCGCCAAGAGCTTCCGCGCCGGCATCAACCTCGCCCCCACCCAGGCCGTCGGCAGGCACACCTGGGAGGACTTCCTGGCCGCCCGTGGATAGTTCGGCCGCGAAGCGGGCACAGGCGAGAAGGGTTTCGGCACCTCCAGGCAAGTAGGTACTGAGGACGTGCTCAACCCGAGTGCGCTGTAGGGAGCCTGTTGATGCGTAGGTTGAGAGTCGTCGGCCTGGGACTCGCGGCGGCGGCGCTGGTCGGAGCGCTGGTCCAACTGCCGGCCAGCCCGTTCGAGCAGGGTTACCCGCAGCGACCGGTCGCCCAGACCTCCACAGACTCCACCACAGGCGAGTCGGCCAAGAACAACCCCGCCGAGCCCAGGGTGCAGAGCACACCAGCGGCTTCGAACGCGGCCCCGGGCCGTCCCGCGCCGCAGATCACCTACCCAGTGCGCGGAACCGGTGGCTACTCCGTGCTCCCCGGTGATCCCGCGACGATCGGCACCGGCGGCAAGCTGTTCACCTTCCAGATCGCGATCGAAGGCGGCATCAGGGGCGTCGACCGCGCAGCCTTCGCCCGCTTCGTCCGGGACACCTACAGCGCTCCCCAAGGCTGGGCATCCGGCGGCTTGTACCGCTTCCGTCAGGTAGGACCGGGCCAACCGGCCGACTTCAAGCTCATGCTCGTCACCCCCGCGACCCGCGACTCCGTCTGCGGCGGCGGCTTCGACCAGTACACGAGTTGCCGGATCGGCGATCGCGTCGTCCTGAACGTCGCGCGCTGGGTCCAGGGAGTGCCGAACTATGGAGCCCCGCTGGCGGCGTACCGGCAGTACATGATCAATCACGAGACCGGCCACCGCCTCGGCCGCGGCCACGAACTCTGCCCCGGTCCCGGCCAGCCCGCGCCCGTGATGGAGCAGCAAACCCTCGGCCTGCACGGCTGTACTGCGTACTCCTGGCCCTACCTCAACGGCGAGCGCTACAAGGGCCGCCTCGGCCAGTACAACGACTCCCTGCCAACCAATTAGTCGCTCGTCGAAGGGCGAAGGTGGGCGGCGAGAGTTTCGAGCCCTACCTTGAGCCCGGCGAACTCGCGCTCGTCCCGCCCCTCGACGAGTCTCACTCCTGGATGATCGACAGCACGTTGCCGGCCGGGTCCTTGAACCAGGCGATCAGCGGGCCCTCGCCCCGGTGGATGCCGAGCTCGTCCTGGTCGTCGCCGTACCGCTCGAAGGTGACGCCGCGCGCCACCAAGTCGCGCGCGGTCGCCTCGATGTCGGTGACGGGGAAGTTCAGGACGGTGAACTCGGCCGGCGTGTGATCCGACTTGGGGTAGACCAGGATCGGGATGCCGCCGGCGATCTGGAGCCCGAGCAGGCCGTTCTCCTCGGTCACGTCGAGGCCGAGGGTGTTGGCGTAGAAGTCGCGGGCCACCGCGAGGTCGTCCACCGAGAAGCCACTGAACGCTTTGGTTGCCTTGAACATCTTTTCTCTCCTTGCCGTCCGAGACACCGGGGTGGTGCCTCTCACCCGGTACGTCGTCGCCGCCCGCTCGGCTTCGACAAAAAGGAGCCCGCGCCGCCCAGTACGCCGTACTGAGGCGGCGCGGGTCTTGTTCAGTTGTGCAGGAGCGCCGGTGGGAAGAGCTGGTCACTGTCCGGCGCGGGGGTGGTCCCGGCCGACTCCAGGCCATCGGCCACGGTGTGGAGCAGTCGCACCAGTTGAGCGGCGTCCGCCGGGCCGAGGATGCCGGTGATCACGTCGAGCACCCGCACGGTCAGGCCGTCCAGCTGGGCCAGCCGGGCCTGGCCCATCCCGGTGACGCTCAGCTTGGGGGAGGTGCGGACCAGGCCCAGCCCGGCGAGTTCCTCGATCGCCAACTCGGCCTCGCCGGTGGTGGTGCCGACCTGCGCGGCGACCGTCTCGGCCGTGTCCCGCCCGTTGGAGATCGCGCTCAGCACCAGCGCCGCGGGCATCTTGATGCCGACCGCGTCCTGCAGGCTGAGGATGAGTGGATGGGCGTGCCCGCGGACTCGCTCCACCGCGTCGAGCAGGCGCAGCGAGTCACTGATGTCCCCGATCAGTTGTTCGGTCTGGACGGTGGCGATCCCGGTCGGTCTGACGACCTGGTCGGGAACCGCCAGAGCCTTGGTCCCAGCGTCTTCGATGGTCACCTGTCCAGCCTACGGAGGCGGCAACGCCGGCTCGGCGTGTCGTACCTGAGGAAACCCTATGAATTAGGTCTCCCGACGTAATCGAACACCGCTTCGAAGCCGATGAGCAGCGGCCGGTTGAAGTCTGGACGATTGGTCAGAAATTGGGCGTGACCTTACGTTCGCCTCGTCCGTTGGATCTGACGTGACGGTGAACACACGGCGCACCGGCACCGCGCTCGCCCGCGACTCAAGGCCGACAGCCCCTCGAACTGCCAGGAGGACAAGTGACAACCGCCACCGCCACCCAGACGTCTGAGCGCCGACGCGTACGTGTCTGGTTCGGTGAGCACGTCATCGCCGACTACAACGCCGAGCCGGCGTTGGCCGAGCGGTACGCCCACGCCATGAGCCGTCGCTTCGCCGGTCTGCGGGTCACCAACGACCCGATGCCGGCCGTCGACCGTCTCCCCGATCCCCTGCCCGGCGAGCGCATGTGGGACGTAGCACCCCGCTGACCCTTTGATCGGCGGCAATGCGCCTGATGTGCCAACACCTGCAATCGAAGTAAGCGCCTGCGAGAACTTTCACCGTCCGCACCGCGACCGCGAGGTCCTCGGTGCGGACGTTCTCGTTGTCCGGGAGAACCGATGTCGAGCCGCCGGTGGCCGCTCCGACGTACCGGTCGTGAGCTGATCGGCAGCTCGGAGGAGGACGAAATCAATGGCCAGGCCAGTACTGAACAGCATGTTGCTCGGCAGCACCGACCCCGACCGTCTCAAATCCTGGTACCGCGACGGCTTCCACGCGAAGGTCGACGGCTACGGAAACCTGGACCTCGGCGACTTCGGTCTCGTCATCGAGAAGCGGGACGACGTCGCCGCGACGACGGCCGAGCCCGGCCGGTTCGTGATCAACTTCGCCGTCGAGGACATCCAGGAGACCGCCGCGCACCTGCGCACCCTGAATGTCGAGTGGCTGGCCGAACCGGAGGACCGTGGCGTCGGCTGGTTCGCGACGATGGTCGACCCGGACGGCAACTACGTCCAACTGATCCAGATGAAGCCGGAGTACTACGCCAACAAGTAGCGCCAGGGCCGGCTGCCAACGCCGGGTCCCGCTCGGCTGGCGGGGTGAGAGACGGCCGGGAACTCGCTCGTGCGAGCGAGGTGGCCGAGCCCGCCGTGGGCCAGACTGGGGGCGTGGGCGGAGTGATCGACGAGTGGGTCGCGCGGCTGGGCCTTCCCGGGCCGCGGCCCCTCGACCGCGCGATCGACGTCGGGCTGGTGCTCGCGGTCGCCGTCGCGTCGGCGGTGCCGTTGGTCGCCCCGGAGCCGGGCGGGGTCACCGCGCTCGGGGTGCTGCTCAATCTCTGCACGATCGTCCCGCTGTTGTGGCGGCGGCGAGCGCCCTTCGCGGTGATGGTGATCGTCGGCGTGGCGGCGACGGCGGTCTCGGCGTACCACCGGCCCGGCCAGAATCTCCAGTACGCCGGGCTGCTGGCGATCTACACGGTCGCCAGCCTCGGGCGGAAGCGCTGGCAGCGGATCGGCGTGCTCGTGGTCATCCTGATCACCTTCCCGCCGGCCTCCTTGCTGATCAAGGACAACAGCCTCGACGAGTTCATGTTCACCCTGCTGCTCCCACTGGCCGCGTTTCTGTTGGGCTCGCTGGAGCGAACCCGGCGCGAGCACGCCGAGACTCTCCGCGAACGCACCGAGCAACTCGAACGCGAGCGCCTCGCCGAGGCCGCCCGCGCCGCTGCGGAGGAACGCGCCCGGGTGGCCCGGGACATGCACGACATCCTGGCGCACGCCGTCAGCCTGATGGTGGTGCAGGCCGAGGCCGGGCCCGTCGTCGTACGGACTGATCCGGAGCGGGCGGAGCGGGCTTTCGACGCGATCGCCGACGCCGGGCGGGATGCGATGACGCAACTGCGGCGGCTGCTCGGAGTGCTGAAGGCGGACGAGACGCAGCGACTTCCACAACCCACCTTGGCGGAGTTGCCCGCGTTGGTGGGCGAGACGGCGACGCTGGAAGTGATCGGCGAGCCGCGGCCGGTGCCGGCGGACACCGAGATCGCGGTCTATCGGATCGTGCAGGAGGCGCTGACCAACACGGTGAAGCATGCCGGCGCCCAGAATGTCGCAGTACGGCTGCACTGGTCGGCCGACGAGCTGGAAGTATCGGTGACCGATGACGGCCAGGGGTCGGTGGTAACTGTTGCCGGGGGCCACGGACTGGTCGGGATCCGGGAACGTGCCGCGGCCTGCGGCGGTACTGCGGAAGCCGGGCCGCGGCCGGGCGGCGGGTTCGAAGTACGGGCCAGGTTGCCTTGTGGAGAAGGAGTTCGATGATCAGGGTAGTGCTGGCCGACGACCAGGAGCTGGTCCGGAGCGGGTTCGCGATGATCCTCGACGCGCAGGACGGCATCGAGGTGGTCGGCGAGGCGGGCGACGGCGCCGAGACGGTCGAACTGGTGCGCGCGCTGCGGCCCGAGGTGGCGTTGCTCGACGTCCGGATGCCCCGCACGGACGGTCTGGCGGCTGCCCGCACGATCTGTGCGGGCACTGACACCAAGGTCATCATGCTGACCACCTTCGACTCCGACGACTACGTCTACGACGCGCTCTACGCCGGCGCCAGCGGGTTCCTGCTGAAAGACGTCCGCCGCGACGATCTCGTCCACGCCGTCCGGGTTGTCGCGGCCGGAGAGTCGCTGCTCGCGCCCAGCGTCACCCGCCGCCTGATCGCCGACCTCACCCGCAACCGGCCCCGCAACGGCCCCGCCGCCGGCCTCGACGTACTCACCTCTCGCGAACGCGAGACGTTGCTCCTGCTCGGCCGCGGCCTGTCCAACGCCGAGATCGCCACGGCGATGACCCTGAGCGAGCACACGGTGAAGACCCACGTCAGCAACACCCTGACCAAGCTCGGCCTCAGGGACCGGGTCCAGGCCGTCATCGCCGCCTACGAAACCGGGCTGATCACCCCCGCGTAAGGACCAGTCGGCCCGCCGAGTTGGTCCTCGTCGGCGATGTGCGCCGGCCGCCGGGACCGAACCATGGAAGGCATGAACAAAGTCTTCCTGGCCGCTCCGGCCCTCTTCATTGCCTACGGCATCATCCGGCTGCTCGACGGAATCGACGGCGAGCACGGCCCCGGTCTCGCCTGGACCACCGGGCACCTCCTCTTCCTCATCGGCTTCCTCCTGTACGCCGTGACGCTGGTTGCTCTCCGCGGTCTGCTGACCCGGGCGCGCGGGCTGAGCCTGGCGGCGGTGATCGCCGGGCTCGTCGGCGTGGCGGCGTTCGTCCGGGTGACCGTGATCGACCTGATCGTCGGCTTCCGTGCGGTCGACCACGCGGACAAGTCCCGTGTCGGCGACGAGTACGACCGCTGGCCCGGCAATCTCGGCGTCTACGACGTGCTCTACACCGCCGGTCCGTTGCTGTTCCTGGCCGGGCTCCTCACCCTGGCGATCCTGCTCACCCGCGCGCGGCTGCTGCCCGTCTGGTCACCGATCCTGCTGGTCGCCGGCTTCGTCCTGATCTCTGCGAACCTGGACCTGATGCCGCTCGGTGGTCTGGCGCTGCTCCTGGCGATGGTTCCGCTGGCGAGGACGAGTCCGTCGAACCGGAGGTCGCATGCTCGAGCCGTTTCAGATCGCCATCCCGCAGCCTGACCTCGACGATCTCCATCAACGCCTCAGGAACACCCGCTGGCCGGCCGCGCTGCCGTCCGCGGGGTGGGAGCGCGGAGTACCGGTCGAGTATCTGCAGCGGGTGGTCGAGCGCTGGCTCGAGTACGACTGGCGGGTCTGGGAGGCGCGGCTCAACGAGTACGAGCAGTTCACCACCCGCATCGACGGTCAGCGGATCCACCTCCTGCACGCGCGCTCGCCCGAGCCGGCTGCGCTACCGCTGATCCTGACGCACGGCTGGCCCGGCTCGATCGCCGAGTTCCTCGAGATTCTCGGCCCGCTGACCGACCCCCGCGCGTACGGCGCCGACCCGGCCGACGCCTTCCACGTGGTGGCACCCTCCGTCCCCGGCCACGGCTTCTCCGTACCGCTGGAGGAGCCTGGCTGGAACCACCTCCGCATCGCCCGCGCCTGGGCCGAGCTCATGAGCCGCCTCGGCTACACCCGGTACGGCGCTCAAGGTGGTGACACGGGCTCGGTGGTATCGCCTCTGCTCGGCCGGATCGACCCGGACCACGTGGTCGGCGTACACCTCAATGGCGGTCTGGCCTTTCCCGCGGCTCAACCGGGGGACTTCGACAACCTCAGCGCGAGGGATCAGGCGAAGCTCGCGGCAGCAGAGCACGTGCGGGCGACCGGGACGGGATATGCCGAGCTCCAGTCGACCAAGCCGCAGACAGTGTCGTTCGGGCTCAGCGACTCACCCGTCGGGCAGCTTGCGTGGATCCTGGAGAAGTTCCACGACTGGACCGACCCAGTGCGGCCGCTGCCAGAGGACGCGGTCGACCTGGACCACCTGCTGACAGACGTCTCCATCTATTGGTTCACCAACACCAGCGCGACCTCGGCCAACCTGTACTACGAGAACCGGCAGCCCGCCGAGCCCGCTCCTGGCCCGAGTCGCGTCCCCACCGGGGTGGCGGTGTTCCCGACGGACCCGGCCATGCGGCACATCCTCGAGCGTGAACACCACCTCAGCCACTGGGCGGAGTACTCGCGTGGTGGGCACTTCGCGGCGCTGGAGGCTCCCGACCTGCTCACCGAAGACATCCGGACTTTCTTCCGGCCCCTGCGTTGACCCTTCACATCTGTGGCTCAGCAGTAGGAGCGGCAGCCGCGGTCGGTGCCGTAGGCGCGTTTCGCCTTGGCGACGGTGGTGACAGGGGAGAGCGAGCCGCCCTTTCGCCAGCTGTTCAAGAACGCCTGCGGCGGTACGGACCCGCGACGGATCCACCACTTGCCGGGCGGAGTCGGCCAGCTGATGCCGAAGTGCAGGTGTGGTGGCGTGGGCCGGGCGCTTCCGGTGTTGCCGGTGAGGCCGAGGGTCTGCCCGGCTCGTACCTTCACGCCGGGCTCGATCCCGGCGCCGATCGCGGAGAGGTGCGACCCGTAGTACCGGACGCCGTCGACGCCGACCACCGAGATGGACAGGCCGCTGCGGTCCTTGCCGACGTTGGTCTCCGGATCCCAGCTGTCCACCCGGATCACTTCGTCGACCTGGCCGTCCACCGGCGAGACGAACTGGCATCCCTTGTCGGCGAAGATGTCCGACGCCGGGTAGTCGTGGTGACTCTGCGACGCCGACGCCTTGCAGCCGCCGATCGGGAACACGTACGTGACCGGCCGGGCCTGGGTCGTCCGCGATCCGCTCTGCCCGGGTGTGGCGCGAGGGCCGGCCGACTGCGTCGGCTCGGTCCCCTGTCCGGGCGGCTGCGGCTGAGCCGGCGGATTCGTGGCCGGCCGCGCCAGCGGAGTACCCGCCGGAGCGTCGTCGGCATCCCGGCCGGAGACGTAGGCGACCGCGCCTCCCGCCGCCGCGACCAGCACGGTCGCGAGGACTGCTGCCCAGACGTGACGTCTCATCGCGCCATTCAACGGCCCTGGGGCGGTCCTGTCCAACCGCGCGGCAAATGCGACATCGTCGCAGAACAAGGCGGATCGGGCCAATGGCGGGGCCGGAGGTTCATCCGGACAACACCTTCACGTCACCCGGAAAGGCGATGATCCCGGCGGATTCCGCCATCCGAGAGGACGCACGATGGGACACTCCCACGATCACTCCCACGAGCCTGACCATGACCACAGCCACAGCCACAGCCATGGTCACGGTCATGGGCACGGCCACGGCCACGGTCACGGCCACGATCACGACCATCACCACCCGAACACCGAACTGGACGCCGCCAGCACCACGGCGCTGGACGAGTCGATCCCGGACAGCGACCTGTCGCCGGCCGAGCTGTCCCGCCGCGGCCTGCTCCGGTCCGCCGGCATCCTCGGCGGTACCGCCGCGCTCGCCGTCTCCGGCGCGCAGTTCGCGGCCGCGACCGCGCCGAGCACGCCCGTCTTCCAGTCCGGCAAGCGTCCGAACGTCTGGCTCGCGGGCGACCACCACATTCACACCCAGCTGAGCTCGGACGGCATGTACCGGGTGATCGACCAGGCCCGGCACGCGGCCGCGTACGGTCTCGACTGGCTCGTCATCACCGACCACGGCGGCGCCACCCACGCCCGGATCGGCGTCGACCTGGTCAACCCGCAGATCAAGGCGGCCCGGTCCGAGCTGAAGGACACGCTGATCTTCCAGGGGCTGGAGTGGAACATCCCGGCCGCCGAGCACGGCACGGTCTTCGTCGCGCCGGGCAGCCGGGAGGTCGAAGTACTGAAGCAGTTCGAGAACAGCTACGACGGCGGCGTGAAGGGGGCCGGAGGCAACACTCCGGCCAACGAGGCGCTCGCCGTGTCGGGCATCCAGTGGCTCGGCGGGCAGGTCGACCGGCGCCGGGTCCAGGACGCCTTGTTCCTGGCCAACCATCCGGCCCGCAACGGCATCGACAGCCCGCACGAGATCCGCAACTGGCGCGACGCCGACCCCCGGATCGCCGTCGGCTTCGAGGGCGCTCCCGGTCACCAGGCCGCGGGTCTGCCGGCCGCCATCGGTGCCGGGTCCGCGCGCGGCTTCTACGGCAACGCGCCGGGCGCGAACTCGTTCCCCGGCTACCCGCCCGAGAGCTACCGCACCTGGGGTGGCTTCGACTGGATGACCTCGACCGTGGGCGGCCTGTGGGACAGCCTGCTCGCCGAGGGCAAGCCGTGGTGGATCAGCGCGAACTCCGACAGCCATGTGAACTGGAACGAGACCGCGCGCCGTCCGGACGGTTCGAACCAGGCCCAGTTCGACCGCGACGGCCGCTACATGGACCCGGTCTACGGCAACGCGGTGAACAAGAGCGCGGGTGACTTCTGGCCGGGCTACTACAGCCGCACCCATGTCGGCGCGAACCGGCGCGACTACCTGTCGGTGATGGAGGGCCTGCGCAACGGCCGGATGTGGGTCGACCACGGCGCGCTGGTCAAGGGCGTCGAGGTCGAGGTCCGCGAGAGCGGGCAGCGGTACGGCGAGCCGTTGGGTGGCGCGTTGCCCGTACGCCGTGGGCGCGCGGTTGAGCTGGTGGTTCGCATCACCGCGCAGACGATGCCGAACTGGGCGAACTTCGTACCCAACCTGAACCGGGTGGACGCGATCCGTGGCTCGGTGAAGGGCGCGGTCACCGACCGGGACTCGTTCAAGGCGCCCGACACCAAGGTGGTCCGGCAGTGGGACACCTCCGGCAAGCGCGGCACGTTCGAGCTGGTGCTGCCGCTCGGCAAGGCGGAGGAGGCGTTCTACGTGCGCGTTCGCGGTACGGACGGGAACCGCAGCCAGCCGGGTTACCTCGGCGCGGCGATCGACCCTGCCGGTCCGAAGCTCGACGTCGTCGGTGACGCCGACCCGTGGGCCGACCTGTGGTTCTACACGAACCCGATCTGGGTTCTGCCGACGAAGTGATCATCGCCGTCGACGCGGACTCCGCTGACACCGTGGAGGCCGAACACCTCCTCCACAATCTCCTGGAGTCCGTGCCAGGTCCGGTCGTCGCCTGCACCCACGTGGTGTCGGGCGGCGACCGGCCGCACCTCGCCGTCTCGGTCAGTACTCCGGCGGACTTCGATCCGGCAGCCCTGACCCACGACGTCGGCTCCGCGATCATCCGCCCGGGTGCGGCAGAGCCTGTCGTGGCAGGACCGAGCCAACTGGTCCGCGGCGCCTATGTGGCCGCCGTGGAAACAGCCCTCGGAACTGCGGGCCGCCTGGTCGCGTTCCCCGGTCAGGAGAACGCCCGGGGTGTTCTCACCGCGGCCGAGCTCCGCACCCACTGCGGAATCGACCAGGTAGAAGCCCTCGGCGGGCTCATTATCGAGGACACCACGCTGATCGACACGCGCGACTTCATCCGCCCGATCCGCCGCAACGGTCAGGTCACCCTCCTGGTCCAGCCGGCCGTGGGCGGAGTACTGATCCCTTTCGAGGTCGAACACCAACAGAAGTGCTGCGCCGACCACTAACGTCGCTCGTCCCAGGCTGAGGAGCTCTGCAGGACGTCGGGGAGGGGGCCGATGACGCCGAGGCGTTGGGTGCAGCGGGTCAGGGCGACGTAGAGGTCGCGCAGACCGCGGGGCGACTCGATCAGGATGCCGTCCGGGTCGACGACCAGGACCGAGTCGAACTCGAGTCCCTTCGCCCCCGCCACCGTCAGCACGGTGACGTCCGGTACGTCGCCGATCGACTCCTGGACGAGCTCGAGCCGATGCCGCGAGGTGATCACGCCGACCTGCCCGTGCTGCCGCTCCTCGTGCGCCACCTTGCTCACGTACGACGCCTGCTCGGCGGCCGGGACGTCCACGTGCCACGGCTTGACCCCGGTGGACCGCACCGAGCGCGGCGCCTTCGCCGTCGGGTCGACCTCCGACAGCACCTGGGCCGCGAGATCCGCCACCTCGGCGGGCGTCCGGTAGTTCATCGTCAGCTCCGCGAGCCGCCAGCGATCCCCGAACGACGATCCGAGCGCCTGCTGCCAGCTCGTCCCACCACCAGCGGCGCCTGTCTGGGCGACATCCCCGACCAGCGTCATCGAGCGAAGCGGGCACCGCCGGCCGATCGCCCGCCACGCCATCGGCGACAACTCCTGCGCCTCGTCCACGATCACGTGCCCGTAGGTCCAGCGGCGATCGGACTCGGCCCGCTCGGCCAGCGTCCGGTCGTCGTCGGCCTCGTAGCGGGCCGCCAGCGCCTCGGCGTCCAGGATGTCCTTCGCGCTGAGGATCTCCGCCTCGTCGTCCTCGTCCCAGTCGGTCGAACCCGATCCGGAAAGCACGTCCAGCGAACCCTGCGCGTAGGCGATCGCCCGAGCTCGCTCCGCCCGCTCCCGGGCCAGTTCTTGCCCGTCGTCGCCGAGTAGCTCGGCCGCCTCGTCGAGCAGGGGGACGTCGGCGGGACTCCAGTCGTCGCCGTACCGGAGGAGGTGCTCGCGGTCGAGCGCGCTGAGCTGCGGCGCGGCCGAGGCGAGCCGCGCCTCGTCGCCGTACAGATCGACCAGGAGATCCTGCGGGCTGAGCACCGGCCAGAGGCGATAGAGCAGGTCCTGTACCGCGGATTCGGCGACGACCTCCTTGCGCAGCTCGGCCAGGTCGTACTCGTCCAGCAGGTTCTCGCCGCCGAGCGGGTCCGCGCCGATCAGTTCGGCGTACTGCGCTGTCAGCGCGTCGATGATGTCGGTGGCGAAGAATGGCTGGGCCTGGTTGTGCGTCAGCCGGCGGGCGCGGGCACTGGCGCGAGCGGTGTCGCAGACGGACGGATCCAGCCGCAGTACGGTGCGGTCGACGGTCAGTTCGATCGGCCGGTCCGGCACCCACTGGCGGTCGGCGACAGCGGTCTCGATCACCTCGGCCATCACCGCGCGGCCCTTGACCTCGGTCACCTCGGCCGGCTCGGGCCGGGTCGCGGTCAGGCCGGGATAGAGCTCGGCCACGGTGACGAGCCGGACGCCGTCCTCACCCAGCGACGGAAGCACCTGGCCGATGAACTTCAAGAACGTCGGATTGGGCCCGACAACCAGAATTCCGCGCTTTTCGAGCTGATCGCGGTGCGTATACAAAAGAAAGGCGGCGCGGTGCAGCGCGATTGCCGTCTTTCCGGTGCCGGGACCGCCCTGAACCACCAGGATGCCGGGCAGTTCCGACCTGATGATCCGGTCCTGGTCGGCCTGGATCGTGCGCACGATCGACTCCATCGTGCCGGTCCGGCGAGCCTCCAGGGCGTTGAGCAGTACGGACTCGCCGACCACGCCGGTGCCAGGCTGTGACGCGCCGTCGGCGGTCCGGTCCAGGTCCAGTTGCTCGTCCTGGACGTCGACCACCTGGCGGAGCCGGGTCTGGATGTGCCGCCGCCGCACGACGCCCTCGTTCACCACCGCCGTGGCGATGTAGAAGGGCCTGGCCGCGGGAGCGCGCCAATCCACCAGCAGGGACTCGTAGTCGTCGTCGTGCAGGCCGATCCGGCCGATGTGCAGGATCTCGCCGGCCTCGCTGTCGAGGCGACCGAAGCACAGGCCACCCTCGGCCGCGTTCAGCCGGGCCAGCCGCGCGTTCAGGTCGCGGACCCGGCCGTCCCGCTGGTGCAGGGCCTGCGCGTTGCGCGTGCCCGCCACCTGCTCGTCGCGGCGACGACCCTCCGTGCGCTCGCGCTCACGGTCGAGAGCCGTATAGAAAGCTGTCAGGTAAACCTGTTCAGCCTGGACTGGATTCTGCAATTCCAACCCCTTGTGATAAACTGCCTCGCGTCGGTTCCCAGAGTGGTTTTCCGCTATTTCTCTGGTAGTAGCCACAAATCCTCGAGTTTACCGCATTTCGCCCTTTGCGGAACCCGTCGCAGCAGGCACGATCTGGGGATGACGGTCCACCACATCGTCCCGCCGTACCTGCTCGAGCACCTCGAGCGCACCGCGGATGACCCGAACCTGCGCGCTCGCTACCGCCAGTCGCTGCAGCACGACGCCGTACTGCGAGCCCGCCCTGCCGCGGCACCATCCACCCAGCGTGAACCCGCCGGGGAAGGTGCGCGACGGGTCGTCCACGATGCGGAGAACGGCACCTCGCTGCCGGGCGTCGTGGTTCGGTCCGAAGGCGACGACGAGGTCGACGATCAGGCGGTGAACCAGGCCTACGACGGGACCGGCGCGACCTGGACCATGTTCAAGGAGTGCTTCGGCCGCGACTCGATCGACGACGCGGGCCTGCCACTCAGTTCGACCGTGCACTTCGACCGCGGCTACGCGAACGCCTTCTGGGACGGCGCGCAGATGGTCTTCGGCGACGGCGACGGCGAGATCTTCGGAAACTTCACCGGGTCTGTGGATGTGACCGGGCACGAACTCAGCCACGGCGTCACGCAGTACACGGCTGATCTGGTCTACGAAGGCCAGTCCGGCGCGCTGAACGAGAGCATCTCCGACGTGTTCGGATCGCTGGCCAAGCAGCATCACCTCGGCCAGTCCGCTGCCGAAGCCGACTGGCTGATCGGGGCCGGGATCTTCCGGCCGGGTGTCCAGGGCGTCGCCCTGCGCTCGATGAAGGCGCCCGGTACGGCGTACGACGATCCTCGGCTCGGGCGTGATCCGCAGCCGGCGCATATGTCGTCCTATGTCGAGACCGAGGACGATCACGGCGGCGTCCACATCAACTCGGGCATCCCCAACCACGCGTTCTATCTCGTGGCCACGGCTTTGGGCGGCAACGCCTACGGGGCCGCCGGCAAGATCTGGTACGCCACGCTCACCTCCGGATCGCTCTCCACCACCGCTACCTTCCCTGACTTCGCCCAGGTCACCCACGCCGCGGCCGTCACGCTCTTCGGGCCGACATCTTCGGAGGCGGAAGCGGTAGCCACCGCCTGGCAATCCGTCGGAGTCTCTCTCGAAGAAGTAGAAGGCGCGCCGGCTGAGCCGGGTGGGGAGTCGGCCGAGTCGGTGGAGTTGATGCGGGCTGCCAAGACGGCGCTGTCGACGCCCACTCCACCGGCACCACCCGCGTCCGCGCCGCCTGCGCCCGAGCCGCCCGCCGAGCCCGGCCCCGCCGACGAGGACGCACCAACCCCGGACACGCCGGCCAACCCGGCCGCCGACCCTCCTTCACGCGACCCGGGCTAAGCCGCGAGCTTGACCTCAAGGTTTGTTGAGGTAATACCGTCCCACGACGTGACAGTTCACCCGCTCCGACTCGTCCTGCTGGTCCGCAACACCGAGCCCGGCAAGTTCGGCACGGTGGCCGCCGACTGGTTCGCCCGGCAGGTCGAGCAGCGGGACGACTTCAAACTCGACCTGGTGGATCTCGAGAGCACGCCGCTGACTGCCCTGCCCCGCCGGATCCAGGGGGCGGACGCGGTGGTGATCGTCTGCCCGGAGTACAACCACGGCTACCCCGGCGACCTGAAGACGGCGATCGACGCAGTACGGCGACCCTGGTTCGCCAAGCCGATCGCCTTCATCGTGTACGGCGGCCGCTCGGGTGGTCTGCGGGCGGCCGAGCAGCTTCGTCAGGTCTTCGGCGAGCTCCACGCCGTCACCACCCGCGACACCCTCAGTTTCCACCAGCCCACCGACCACTTCGGCGCCGACGGAGACCCCCTCGACCCCACCACCTCTCTGGCAGCCGCCGCACTCCTCGACCAGCTCGCCTGGTGGGCCCGTCCTCTCCGCGAGGCCCGCAGCAGCACGCCGTACCCCGCCTAGGGCGTGTCTCTCGGTCCCGAGCGTGCTGCGCGACACTCGGCACGGCACCTCGCACCTGCTCGCGACTGCTCGGGATCGAGAGACACGCCCTAGCTACCTGTGTTCGGAATAGCTCGGCGCCAGCGGTAGTTGGCGTTGTACGTGAGTGCTGAAGCGATGCCCCTGTCCGTGCTCGACCTTTCGCCGGTGCCGACGGGGACTCGACCGTCCCAGGCGCTCCACGAGACTCTGGAGCTGGCCCGCTCCGCCGAGGCAGCGGGGTACCACCGCTACTGGCTGGCGGAGCACCACAACATCCCCAGCGTGGTCAGCAGCAGCCCTGAGGTGATGATCGCGGCCGTTGCCGCCGCGACGTCCAGCATCCGGGTCGGCTCTGGCGGCATCATGCTGCCGAACCACTCGCCGCTGAAGGTCGCCGAGACGTTCCGTGTGCTCGCAGGGCTCTACCCCGGCCGCATCGACCTCGGCATCGGCCGTGCACCCGGTACGGATCAGCGGACCGCGCTAGCGCTCCGCCGTAGCCGCGAGGCGCTCGGCGCTGACGACTTCCCCGAGCAGTACACCGAACTGCGCGCGTACGCCGAGGGCTTCCCCGCCGGCCACCCGTTCGCCCCGATCTCGGCCCAGCCGGACGACGTACCGCTGCCGCCCGTGTGGATCCTCGGCTCCAGCGCGTACGGCGGCCAGGCGGCGGCCGCACTCGGCACGGGCTTCGCCTACGCCGGGCACTTCGGCACGCTCGACCCGGCCGGTGTGATCAGCTCGTACCGCGAGCAGTTCCAGCCGTCACCCGACCAGCTCGAGCCGCACGCCATCCTCGCGCTGTCCGCGATCGTCGCCGAGACCGAGGAACGCGCCCAGGCTCTGAGCCTCGCGAACCAACTCTCCATGCTCCGCCTCCGCTCCGGCCGCCCCGGCCCGCTCCCGTCCCCAGAGGAAGCCGCCGCCTACCCCTGGTCAGACGCAGAACGCGCAGCCGTCGAGGAGTGGGCCAACCTCACCTCAGTAGGCACCCCCGACCAGGTAGCCACCGACCTATCCCACCGAGCCACCTCCGCCGGCGCCGACGAACTGATCATCACCACCAACATCCACAACCCAGCCGAACGCCGCCAGTCTTACGCCCTACTAGCCAAGGCCTGGGGCCTGTAGACCGGCAGGGGTCTGTAGACCGCCACCCAAACCACACCCGCGAGCTCGCGTACCCAGCCAGAGACTTCGATCAGAACAACAGCCAGATCCCGGGGCAGTGCCTCTTGGTGTCTGATCCTTTGCCTGTGGCTGGGTACGTGAGCTCGCGGTTGTGGTGGTCGGGTGACGGCGCTGTCGTTATCAGCTGAGGGCTTGGGTGAGGTCGTTCGTGAGGTCTTCTGGGTCTTCCAGGCCGATGCTGAGGCGGAGAAGGCCGGCATCGGGCTTCGCGTGCTCGGCTACCAAGCGATGGGTCAGGCCGGCTGGGTGCTGGATCAGGGTGTCGACACCACCCAGCGACACCGCATGCGTGATCAGCCGCAGCGACGCCGCCACCCGGGCGGCCACCTCGTAGCCGCCGCTCGTGGTGAAAGCCAGTACTGCGCCCGGACCCGCCTGCTGGCGGCCGACCAACCCGAGCGGGTCGCACTCAGGCAAGCCGGGGTAGAACACCTTGTCCACAGCCGGGTGAGTGCTCAGCCAGTCGGCGACCTTCGCTGCCGACGCCTGCTGTGCCCGGATCCGCACCGGCAACGTCTGCAGCCCCCGATGCAACTCGTACGCCGCCAACGGATGCAGAAGCCCGCCGGTCAGCGCCCGTACCTGCCGAAGCCTCGCGGTCCACTCCGTGTTCGCGGCGACCACCCCGCCCATCACATCGCCATGCCCACCGAGGTACTTCGTCGCCGAGTGCAGAACGAGCGTGGCCCCCTGCAGAGCGGGCTGCTGGAGCACCGGAGTGGCGAAGGTGTTGTCCACAAGCACCGGTACGCCGTTCGCCTGGCGTACCGCGTCGGCGATATCCACAAGCTCCACCGTGGGATTGGCCGGGGTTTCCACCAGCACCAGTCCGGTGTCCGGCTGGATGGCGTCAGCGATATCGCCCGGGCTCACCCAGGAGACCGCAGTACCGAGCAGGCCTGTGGATAACAGGTGGTCCGAACCGCCGTACAGAGGCCGGACGCCGACCACGTGCGGGCGGTCCGCGGCAACGGTCGCCAGCAGGCAGGCCGAGAGTGCGGCCATGCCCGAACCGAAGGCGACCGCGCCATCGCAGTGTTCGAGTTCGGCGAGTGCCTCCTCCAACCGGGCGACGTTCGGATTCCACAGCCGCTGGTAGACGAGGCTGCCGCCGCCTGGCCCGTTCCCGAGCGCCAGTTGGTCGTACGAGGCGCCGCCGCGCTCCACACCGGGTAGCGGGTACGTCGTGGACAGGTCGATCGGCGGCACGTGGACGCCCAGCGCGGTCAGGTCGTCGCGGCCGGCGTGCACTGAGCGGGTGTCGAGCTGGGTCATCCAGGCCTCCTCGGGTTGCAGCGAGGATGGAATCTTCTGCAGATTGAGTGCAATAGATCCGAAGAAAATTCGTCCACAGGCTTGTCCACACGCTGTGGATTCTGTGGATGACACTTACAGTGGGGTCATGCCGAAGGATCGTCGGACGCCTGGACCGGCCCCGCGGCCGGTACCCGCTGCCCTCGACGAGGTCGATCTGGAGCTGGTCCGGCTGCTGACGGCCGACGGCCGGATGCCGAACAACGCGTTGGCCGAGGCGACCGGGATCGCGCCCTCGACCTGCCTGACCCGGGTCCGCGCGCTCCGCGACCGGGGAGTGATCCGCGGCTTCCACGCGGAGGTGGACCTGGCCGCGCTCGGTCAGCCGATCCAGGCGCTGGTGGCGATCAGGCTCGGCGCTCATTCGCGCGACGAGGTCGACCGCTTCCGGACCGCCGCTCCACGTCTACCGGGCGTGCTGGCTCTCTTCCACGTGACCGGCGTCAACGACTACCTGCTGCACGTGGCCGCCGCGTCCCCCGACGCGCTTCGTGAGTTCGTCCTCGACTACCTGACCGCGGATCCCGCGGTCAGCCACGCCGAGACCAGCCTCATCTTCGAACACGTCCGCGGCGGCCCTTGAACCACCTGTCGCCTAAGCCGGCACGCTCACCGGCTGGGTCAGGACCTTGTCGATGATGCCGTAGTCCTGCGCCTGGTCCGGGGTGAACCAGCGGTCCCGGTCGAAGTCGGCCTCGATCCGTTCCAGCGGCTGGCCGGTCCGTGCGCTGATCAGCTGAGCCAGGTCCTTCTTGGCCAGGATGGACTGCTCGGCCTGGATCCTGATGTCGGTCGCCGTACCACCCATCCCGCCGGTCGGCTGGTGCATCATGATGCGGGCGTGCGGCAGCGAGTACCGCTTGCCCGGCGCACCGCAGCTCAGCAGCACCTGGCCCATCGAGGCGACCAGCCCCATCGCGTACGTCGCGACGTCGTTGCTGATGAAGTTCATCGTGTCGTAGATCGCCAGCCCGGCCGAGACCGAGCCGCCGGGTGAGTTGATGTAGAGCGAGATGTCCGCCTTCGGGTCCTCGGCGTTCAGCAGGATCAGCTGGGCGCACAGCGCGTTCGCGTTCTCGTCCTTGATCTCGTCGCCGAGGACGAGGATGCGCTGCCAGAGCAGGCGCTGGTAGATGTGGTTGTCGAGGGCATTCGGTGCGGTGGTCTCGCTCATGTCTCCAGCGTGGCCGCGCGGCGTCCGGTAGTCGCCGGAATCTGCCCGTGGCAGATCTGCCCTCCGCAGACCTGGCCGGGATGGCACACTCGGTACAGGACAACGGACCAGGACATCACTGGGAGGGCCAGACGTGTTGCTACGCCAGGTGATCGGAAACGTATTCCGCCGGCTGCGGCGCGAGCGGGGCATCACCCTGCGCGAGCTGGCCGAGCTGGCTCAGGTGTCGGTGCCGTACCTGTCCGAGATCGAGCGCGGCCGCAAGGAGCCGTCCTCGGAGATCCTCGCCGCGATCTGCCGGGCGCTGGACCTGGAGCTGACCGACCTGCTGGCCGAGGTGCAGTTCGACCTGGCCACCGCGGTCCGTTCCACGCTGCCGCTGCGCCTGCAGACCTCGTCGATCCGGGTGACCGAGTCGGCGCCGCAGCGCACGATCTCCTCGCCGGGGGCCTACTCGACCTCCGCGCAGGCCTTCGCGCTGGTCGCCTAGGTAGTGCTCTGGCACCACAACCCGACTGCCAGGGCCTGGCGTACTACGGCCGCGCCCGCCGAGGTGCTGGCGTTCCACCAGAGCCTGCCGGACTACCGGCCGACGCCACTGACCGAAGTACCGGTTCTGGCTGCGGAGCTTGGGGTCGGTCGGGTCCTGGTCAAGGATGAGTCGGAGCGGTTGGGTCTGCCTGCCTTCAAGGCGCTAGGGGCCTGGTGGGCGATCCACCGCACGCTGCAGGAACAGCCCGCTACCGAACTCGTCACCGCGACCGACGGCAACCACGGCCGCGCAGTAGCTCGGATGGCCGCCATGCTCGGGCTCAAAGCGCACGTGTTCATCCCGGACGTGGTCAGCCGGCACGCCATCGACGCGATCCGCTCGGAGGGCGCGGCCGTCACGATCATCACCGACTCGTACGACGCCGCGGTGGTTGCCGCGGCCGAGGCGGCGACTGGCGGCTCGGTGCTGATCCAGGACTCGGCTTGGCCTGGCTATGAAGTCGTGCCGCAGCTCATCGTGGACGGCTACTCGACGCTGTTCCGTGAGATCGGCGTACAGCCTGACCTGGTCGTAGTACCGATGGGTGTGGGCTCTGTGGCCCAGGCTGCCGTGACCCACTACCGCAGCGGGCCGGTGACTCCGGTCGTCCTCGGTGTGGAGCCTGCACGGGCTGCCTGCATCACCAGCAGTCTCCTGGCAGGAGAGCCAGTCACTGTCCCGACCAGCACGACGGTGATGGCAGGCCTCAACTGCGGTACGCCGTCCAGCCTCGCCTGGCCCGTACTGCGGGCTGGGCTGGACGCCGCGGTCACAGTGGAGGAGGCAGAAGCTCTGCGAGCTGTTGAAGACCTGGCTGCGGCTGGCATCTCCTCCGGCGCCAGCGGCGCCGCGACCCTCGCTGGGCTGCGCGTCGCGCGCGACCGGCTGCCCCTGACCGCGCAGAGCACGATCGTGCTCATCAGCACCGAGGCCGCCGCCGATCACCCGACCGAGAGGGCTCTGTGATCGACTACCGAATCCGCTTCGCGGTCGACGACACCGAGCTCTCGACCCTGCACGCGCTGGCCTTCGAGTCGCCGGTCGAGGTGCAGCCCTGGGCGGCCCGGTTGGACCGGCACGCCCTGACCTGGGTCGGTGCTTTCAGCAACAATCAGCTGGTCGGGTTCGTCCAGGTCTGCTGGGACGGCGGCGTGCACGCCTTCGTGCTCGACACCGCCGTGCATCCCGACCACGGCCGGCAGGGGATCGGCAAGCAGTTGGTCCTGCGCGCTGCCGAGGAGGCGAAGGCGGCCGGCTGCGAGTGGCTGCACGTCGACTACGAGCCGCATCTGACGGACTTCTACGTCAAGGCGTGCGGCTTCACTCCGACCGAGGCGGCCCTGCTCAAGCTCCGGGATTGAGCACCGCGGTCAACCGCTCGGTCGACACGCAGGAAGTCAGGCAGCGCTCCTTGGCATCCCCGAGCAGGTCCGCGGTCCAGCAAGTGAAGCCGCCGTCTCCGAGTTCGGCGTCACCCACGCCGAGGCCGAGCGCAGTACCGGCGTAGTAGTTCGCGCCCTTGTCCCGTTTCGGGTCTTCCACGAAGTCGACCTTCAGCGCGGGCCGCACGGTGTCGTCGATCCGCTCGCGTACTGCGGATGGCGCGAACGTGGTGAAGGTGAGCTGCGCCTGATCACCCAGTACGTCGTGCCAGAAGCGCAGGTGGTCCGTCAGCATCTCGGCCTCGATCCGCCCTGAGCCGGTGTCCCGCGCACTCGACACCAACACGAACAGCTGGAAGTGCGCGAACATCCCCGGCCCGTCCACCATCTGGGCACGAACCACCCGCTGGCAGGTGGCGAGGTCCACCCGAGCCTGACCGGCGCGACGTCGTGCGGCGGCTTCGAGGGCGAGTTCATTGGTCGGGTCGCTGGGCACCTCGGTGCCGCGGATCGTGCTGACCACCTGGTTCTGGTCGATCGTCGCGACCGCGGAGCAGGTGCCGAGCGGGGTGAGCGGCGACAGTTCGACGCCGGCGAACTGTTCCGGGAGGCGTTCCCACAGCATCGCCTGGGTCTTCACGAGTGCTCGCGGATCCGCGGTCGACGGCTGCACGAAGCGGTCCTCGCGCCACCGCTGCATCAACCGCGCCGGGGTGACCGCGGCGGCCCGGCTCCGGCTCACCTCGAGCAGAGCAGTCTGCAGTTCGGACTGGCTCACTCCGTTCGTCAGCGCCTCTCGGGCGCCCTCGGGCAACTTCCGCCAAACCTTCTCGCTCACGCCACTCATCGCTCCACCCTGTCGGATCTTCGCGAGAAACGCCGCCCAATTTCGCCCTGTACCTATTAGTATGTACGGGACCTGAGCGAGAGGGAGTGCCTGTGTACGCGATGCAGTACGAGATCACGCTGCCGGCGGACTACGACCTGGGGATCATCCGGAACCGGGTGGCGACCAAGGGCGGGTTGACGGACGACTTCGAAGGGCTGGGGCTCAAGGCGTACCTGGTCCAGGACCGGGCCAACGGCGCGGAGGTGAATCAGTACGCGCCGTTCTACCTGTGGAATTCGACTGCGGGGATGAGCCGGTTTCTGTGGGGTGGGCAGTTCTTCAGCGGGATCTGCCAGTCGTTCGGGCGGCCGCGGGTACGGCATTGGACCGGGGTGGACGCACTTGCCGGGCCGGACGTGGATCAGCCGGCGGTCGGCGCGACGAAGTACACGCAGGCTCTGCTGCCGGACGTGGATCCGGCCGGGCCGGTCGCGGAATGGGCCGAGGCGCTGAAGCGGACCGCGGCGATGCCGGGTGTCCACAGCTCGGCGATCGCGGTGGACCCGACGCGGTGGGAACTGGTCCACTTCACCTTGTGGAGTGGGGAACCGGGGATCGTGCCGGGGACGCGGTACCAGGTTCTGCACTTGTCCACAGCGGGAACAAAAGATCTGTTCCGGCCGTGACTTCGCGGATATGTTCTTGGGCATGACGTACTCGAGCCCGCACCTTTGACGCCCTGACCGCTCCGCTACCGTTCCGCGCGGCCTGTCCGCCCGCATCATCGCCTACCAGGCGCTGCAGGACTTCATCCCGCTGTATCCGCTGTACCAGTTGCTGTTCACGGACCACGGGTTGTCCGCCGCGGAAGTCTCCACGCTGTTCATCATCTGGTCCACGACCGCCTTCCTGCTCGAGATGCCGTCCGGTGCCTGGGCGGACGTGTTCTCCCGACGCAAACTGCTGGTGCTCGGCTCGCTCATCGGCGGCCTCGGCTTCGCCAGCTGGATCGTCGTTCCCTCGTACGCCGGTTTCGCCGTCGGCTTCGTGCTCTGGGGAATCAGCTCCGCGCTGATCTCCGGAACCTTCGAAGCCCTCGTGTACGACGAACTCTCGGCGCGCGGGGCTGCCGATCGGTATGCGGGCCTGATCGGCCGTTCGAAGGCGGCTGCCCTGGTGCTGAACCTGGTGGCCACCGCATTGGCCTCACCGCTGTACCAACTCGGCGGCTACCCCTTGGTGGGCGCCATCAGTGTGCTCACCTGCCTGGTGCACGCAGCCGTGGCCCTGTCCCTGCCGGAGGCGACCCGAGTCGCCACCGCCGACGAAACAGAGGAGGTGGAAGAAGCCCGGATCGCCCACGCCGACGCCAAGTCCGGCGCCGACACCAAGTCCGGCGCCGACACCAAGTCCGGCGCCGGCGCCGAGGACGGTCTCGGGGTGCTTGGGCGGTACTTCCTGATGCTGCGCCTGGGATTGTCCGAGGTGTCGACCAGTGGCACCGTCCGGAAGGCTGTCGGGCTGGTCGCGTTGCTTGGTGGGTTTCTGGCGTTCGACGAGTACTTTCCCTTGCTGGCCAGGGAAATTGGCGCCTCGACGACGTTGGTGCCCTTCCTGATCGCCGGCACGGTGGCCGCGCAGGCGATCGGTGGCGCGCTGGCGGGACCGGCGTACCGGATGCGGTCGTCGTTCCTGGCTGCCGGATTGGCGCTGTCGGCCGGGTTGCTGGCTTGGGGTGCGCTCAGTGGCACGGCGCCGGGATTCGTGCCGATCGCCGTCGGCTACGGAGTGATGCAACTCGTCATCATCGTCGCCGAGGCACGGCTGCAGGACGCCATCACGGGTCCCGCGCGGGCGACGGTGACGTCGGTGTCGGGCCTGTTCGCCGAGGTGTTCGCGGTGACGGTCTACGCCGGTTTCGCACTCGGCTCGATCTGGGTCAGCCTGCCGGTGCTGGTCGCCGGCCTGACGATCCCGGTCCTGCTGACCGCGTTCATCACTCCGATCGCCCTGCCTGCACCTGCCGCGGTGGGGTCAGAGGTCGAGGAGCGTGCCGAGGGATGAGGCCATGCGCTTGACGAACGCAGAGCGGCTGGTGTCGTCGGTGTGGGACAAGGACAGGAAGGGGTTGAGGTCTTCGAGTTCGACGAGGAGGAGTTCGCCGGAGCGGGTCCGGCAGGCGTCGACGCGCTGGATGCCGTGGTCGATCGCGTTCCAGTCGACGAAGCGCTGGGCGAAGGCGAGGTCCTCGTCGGTCGGCTCGTACGGGTCGAGCTCCCAGCGGTGCTCGGGGTCCGGCGTGTAGAGCGCGTACTGGAAGTCACGGTCGACGAAGTAGAACGACACCTCGTAGCGGAAGTCGATCAACGGCTGCGCGAGCAGTCCGTCGAGAGAAAGGGTGGTGAGCTCCTCACGGGTCACCTTGCGCAGTCCGATCGAGTCCGAACCCAGCTTCGGCTTGACCAGATAACCACTTGCCTCCGGCAACGATGAGGGATCGCTGTCGGTGGTCGGGATGACCGGGGAGCCCGCGTCGTTCAGCTCGACCAGATACTGCTTGCCGACCATGTCGGCCTTGCCGGTGAGCTGGTTGAAGACCCGCGTACCCCGGTCGATCGCGGCCGCCCGGAACTCGTCGTACTCGACCTGGAAGTGCAGCACCGGGCCGCTGTTGCGGACCACGACGGCGTCGAAGGAGTCCATCAGCGCGACGGCGTCGAGCGGGTGGCAGATCGCCAGGTCGAAGTTGTCGCGCAACTGCCGGGTGAGGAACGTGTCCTCGTCGCCGTAGCGGCGGCCACGGGCCGGATAGGTGAGATCGGTGACGTACAGGATCTTCGCGCGCATCGCAGAGCCTCCGGGCGGGGGAGTCGGTGGAGTCGTCTCCGGCCGAGGGCCGGGACGGAGCTGACGTCAGGACGGGCCGACCGGGACGGAGACCAGCGGGACGGGGTGAGCGGGCTGAAGCTGATTATTCGGTGTGGGGCGAAGTATTGGGACACTAGGTTCAGGATGTGATCACTTCGGACAGGCGGCAGGGCGTGCTCGCGGCGGGTGCGGCGGCGGTGACGGTGGTGCTTTGGGCGTCGGCCTTCGTGGCGATCCGGCATGTCGGGCATGAGTTCTCGGCGGGTGCGCTGTCGCTCGGTCGGTTGGTCATCGGCAGCCTCGTGCTCGGCGTGTTCGTCTTCACCCGGCCGCGGCGATGGCCAGCCAAGGGTGACTGGAAGTTGCTGCTCGTCTGCGGGGTGTTGTGGTTCGGCGTCTACAACGTCGCCCTGAACGCGGCCGAGCAGCGACTCGACGCTGGTACCGCGGCGATGCTGGTGAACACCGGGCCGCTGCTGATCGCGCTGCTCGCCGGCGTGCTGCTGGGTGAGGGTTTCCCTCGCCAGTTGGTGATCGGCAGCATCGCCGCGTTCGGTGGGGTCGTACTGATCGGGGCGTCCTCCTCCGAGGGGAAGGCCGAGACGTGGGGCGTGATCCTCTGTGTGGCCGCGGCCGCCGCCTACGCCATCGGAGTCGTCGCGCAGAAGCCGCTGCTCGGACGGATGCCCGCGCTCGAGGTGACCTGGCTCGCCTGCACGATCGGCGCGATCAGCTGCCTGCCGTTCACGCCGGCGCTGGTCCGTGAGACGGCTGACGCCCGACCGTCGACGATCTGGTGGCTCGTGTTCCTCGGGGTGTTCCCGACCGCCCTGGCCTTCACCACCTGGGCCTACGCGCTGGCGAGGACGAGCGCCGGACGGATGGGCGCGACGACGTACCTGGTGCCGCCGCTGACGATCTTCCTCGGCTGGCTGCTGCTCGACGAGGCACCCGCTCCGCTGGCCTTCGCCGGTGGCGCGCTCTGCCTGCTCGGCGTGGCCATCTCCCGTCACAAGAAGCGGGTCTCGACCCCCGCGACGATCAGCGCGAGCCCCGACTCGAAGCCGCTGTCGAAGTCGTAGTGGAGTCCGATTTCTCCCAACTCCCGGACGACCCGCGTGAGGGTCGGTGCTTTGCCCTCGGGCAAGCCCCGCACCCGCCGCAGCAGGTCCGGCGCGAGGTCGAAGGTTTCGGCCTGGACTGACGCCTCACCGAGGCTGAAGCCGTGCAGGAAGTCGATGATCGTATTCACCACCTCGACGATCTGCCGCGGCTCCAGCCCGGCCCGGTCCAGCGCCCGGTAGAACGGCTCGACCGTGACCACCACGACGTCCGAGACAGCGGCGGTGTCGGACAGCACCTGCAGCGCGAGATTCGGATGCGCGCGCACTGCGTCGCGATATGCCCGCGCGGAGTTCGTCAGCTCGTCCTGCCAGCGCACGGAATCGTCCGGCGTCACGGCCTCGAGTTGACCGAAGACGAGCTCGGCCAGGCCGGCGAAGACCGCTGCCTTGTTCGGCAGATGGTGGTAGATCGACATCGGGTTCACCCCGAGGGTCGAGGCGAGCCGGCGCATCGTCATCGCGTCCATCCCCTCGGCGTCGACGATCCGCAACGCGGCCTCGAGGATCGCCTGCCGGCTGAGCCGCTCCTCACCCGACCGCGGCCGTCCGGAACGACCGGGACCCGGCTTGCCAGCATTAACCATACGTCGTATGGTACAGAAATCATACGGTGTATGGCTACAGTGGGAGGCAGGTCATGAAGGACAAGCCGTTGGCGGGCCGGGTGGCTCTGGTGACCGGGGGATCGCGAGCTGCCGGGCGGGGGATCGCGGTGCAGTTGGGCGCGGCCGGCGCGACCGTCTACGTGACCGGGCGGACGACCCGGAATCAGCGGTCGGAGATGAACCGACCGGAGACGATCGAGGAGACCGCGGAACTGATCGACGCGGCGGGCGGCCACGGCATCGCAGTACAGGTGGATCACACGCAGCCTGAGCAGGTTCGGGCGCTGGTCGAGCGGATCGAGCGCGAGCAGGGAGCGCTGCACGTCCTCGTGAACGACATCTGGGGTCAGAGCAGCGAGCCGGAGTGGGACAAGGCCGTCTGGGAGTCGGATCTGGACAGCGGGCTGCGGCTGTTCCGGCTCGGGGTGGACACCCACGTCATCACGAGCCACTTCGCGCTGCCGCTGCTGATCAAGTCGCCGGGTGGTCTGGTGATCGAGATGACCGACGGCACCGACGAGTACAACGCGACCAACTATCGCGTCTCGTTCTTCTACGACGTGGCCAAGGGAGCAGTCAGCCGGATGGCGTTCGCGCTCGCCAAGGAGCTCAAGCCGCACGGTGCGACGGCGGTCCTGCTGACGCCGGGGTGGCTGCGGTCGGAGGCGATGCTCGAAGGCTTCGGCGTCACCGAAGAGAACTGGCGGGACGCCACCGAGAACATCCCGCACTTCGCGATCTCGGAGAGTCCGTCCTACGTCGGCCGGGCCGTCGCCGCGCTGGCCGCCGACCCCGACGTCGCCCGCTGGAACGGCAAGTCCCTGTCCAGCGGTCAGCTCGCGCAGATCTACGGCTTCACCGACCTCGACGGCAGTCGGCCGGATGCCTGGCGCTACATCGTCGAGGTGCAGGACCCCGGCAAACCGGCCGACACCACCGGCTACCGCTGAGAATCAGAGACGGTGAGGTGGGCAAAGCTGGTGGTCTGTGGCTGGGAAGGGTAATGGCCTGGCCGCGCTGTCCAGAGCTTTGTGGGGATGGGCCGCGGCGATAGGGATTCCGTTGGCGGCTGCCAGGGCCAGTACTTCGCGGCGGGACGTGACGGCGACTGCGGGTTCCCGCTCGTAGACATAGGTGAGCTCGGGCCAGCGGGCCTGCGCCGGGTGCACGAGGACGTCTCCGCCCAGCACGGCCCGCTCGGTGAGCACGCATTGGTGGCCGGGGGTGTGGCCAGGAGTCGGCAGCAGCTTCACCCCCGCCACTGATGCTTCACCGTCGACAGCGCGCAGTTGCCCAGCCTCGGCGATCGGCCTGATGAGGTCCTCGTACGTCGTCGAACCCCGCGCGTGCTCCACCTCAGCCTGCTGTACTACGTACGTCGCGTTGCCGAAGCGCGGCTGGTCCTCGGCCATGTTCCAGCCGGCGTGGTCCAGATGGATATGCGTGAGCACCACCGTGTCGATCTCGTCCGGCCGGACTCCAGCCGCAGCCAGCAGGCTCGGCAGTCTCCCTGTCGTCCCAAGCCAGTCAGCCGCCCCGCCACCGGCCGGACCGATCCCGGTGTCGACCAGCACGGCCCCAGCGTCGCTTGTCACCAGGTAGCTGTGGAAATGCAGCCACCACCCGCCCGCCGCGGCCACGTTCCCCGGCAGGTTCTCCTCAGTCCACCGCTGGTGCTCCACCGACCACCCCGGCAGCGCTGTCTCCACAGCCTCCGGAAACACCGCCACCGCGTCGCACAACACCGTGACGTCCATGCGGGAGACCTTAGTGCGCGGGCAGGACCATCCAGGCTGCCAGTGTGGTCATTACCAGGGCGATGCCGGCGTCGAGGAATTGCCAGGCTCGCGGGCGGGCGAAGAGCGGGCCGAGCTTGCGGGCCAGGAAGCCGAGGGCGAAGAACCAGGCGAAGCTGGCAGCGACCGCGCCGAGGCCGTAGATCCAGCGGCCGTCGGTACCGCGCTGGTTGGCGAGCGCGCCGAGCAGTACGACGGTGTCGAGGTAGACGTGGGGATTGAGATAGGTGAACCCAAGGCAGGTCAGTACCACGCTGCGCAACGCGGCCGGCGCGTGATCCGCCGGGCTCATCGCACCTGGGCGTACGGCCCGCCGCGCGGCGATGACGGCGTACGTGAAGAGGAACGCGGCGCCGCCGTACTTCGCGATGCTCAAGGCGAGCGGGCTGCTCGTCAGCAGTGCTCCGAGCCCGGCGATGCCGCCCGAGATCAGGACCGCGTCCGAGACGGCGCAGGTGAGTACTACCGGCAGGACGTGCTCGCGTCGCAGTCCCTGGCGCAGGACGAAAGCGTTCTGCGCTCCGATCGCGATGATCAGGGACAAGGACGTGGCAAAGCCGGCTAGCAGGGGCATGTCTCGAAGGTAGGTGCGCTACGAGAAGCAATCCAGCTAAAGATTCTTCACTGCCATTAGCTCTGCTTCACTAGACTCTGATGCCATGCAGCTCGACTCAGCTCAGCTCGACACCTTCGCGGCCGTCATCGATGACGGCAGCTTCGACGCGGCCGCGCGGCGGCTGCAGATCACGCCGTCCGCGGTGAGTCAGCGGATCAAGGCGATGGAGAGCCGCCTCGGCCACGTCCTGGTCCAGCGGTCGAAACCCGCCAAGCCCACCGAAGCAGGCGAGGCCGTACTGCGGCTCGCCCGGCAGGTGTCACTCCTGGAGGTCGAGGCGATCGCCGCGGTCAAAGGCAAGATGGAGGGCCTGCGGCTGCCTGTCGCGGTGAACGCGGACTCGCTGAACGGCTGGTTCCTGCCCGCGCTGCTCGCAGTACCGGCTGAACTGGTGACGGCGTTCGACCTGCGGCAGGAGGATCAGGACCATTCAGCCGAACTGCTCCGCAACGGCACGGTGCTCGCGGCGGTGACCGCGGATCCGCGGCCGGTGCAGGGCTGCCGGGTTCAGGCGCTCGGCAAGATGCGGTATCTGTCGATCGCGTCGCCGGAGTACGCCGACCGCTGGCTGAAAGGGCGGCCACTGCCGGAGGCGCTCGCCGAGGCGCCGATGTTGGTCTTCAACACCAAGGACATGCTGCAGCACCGACTGCTGCGCAAGGTCACCCGCCGCCGCCTCGACCCACCGGTCCACACGATCCCCGCCCCGGGCCCGTTCGTGCGCGCGATCCGCCTCGGCCTCGGCTGGGGAATGATCGAGGAGGAGGTCGTCGAGGACGACCTCACCGCCGGTCGCCTGGTAGAAGTTGCCCCAGGCAAGCACGTGGACGTCCCCCTCTACTGGCAACACTGGAAACTGGACTCCACCGTCCTCGACGCCCTGACCACCGCGGTGCTCGCCGCCGCCGCAGCCGGCCTGCGAACCAGCTAGTCCACAGCTGCGAGCTTGCTCGCGTAAGACATCCGTGCAAGACGATTGTGTGAGAGCTTGGTTAGGATCGGCGGATGGGAAACCGCGAGGCGCTGATCGAGGGCGCCAAGACCTGCCTGAAGGAGAAGGGGTACAGCCGGACCACCGCGCGGGACATCGCCACCGCGGCCGGCGTGAGTCTGGCGGCGATCGGCTACCACTTCGGGTCCAAGGAAGCGCTGATGAACGAGGCGATGGGCCAGGCCCTGGACGAGTGGGGTGGCGAGGTCGCGGCGACGCTGGAAGCCGGCCTGGGTGCGGACGGGGATGCCCGCGAGCGGTTCGTGACGACGTGGCGGCTGGCGGTCGAGACGCTGTCCTCGCCGAGCAGCCGCGCGCTGTGGACGACGCAGTACGAGGTGGTCAGTCTCGGTGCTCACCTGCCGGAGATGCTTGCGGAGTTGTCGAAGCAGCAGGGTGAGGCGCGCGAGGGGCTGGCGTCGCTGTTCGGGTACACCGAGCCGGGCCAGGTCCAACTCGTCGGCACCTTCTACCAGGCGCTGATGCTCGGTGTCATTGCGCTATGGCTGTTCGATCCCACCAAGGCGCCAAACGGCGAAGACCTCGCCAGAGCGATCCAACTCGTCTCCGCACAGCTAGGCTCTGAGCCCGAGAACTGAAAGGGATCCTGATGAAGAAGGCCATTCCGATCGCGCTGGGCCTGTTGCTGACTGTCGCGGGTGTGGTGTGGGCGCTGCAGGGTCTCGGCTACATCGGCGGCAGTTCGATGAGCGGCAAGAGCCTGTGGGCCGTCATCGGCCCGATCGTCGCCGCCATGGGCGTGTCCCTGCTCTACGTCACCTTCCGGGGCCCGCAGAAGCGTTAGGCAGCTCGTCCGGTTCCCAGCGCAGGGCCATCGGGTTGTCGTCCGGGACCGCGCCGGTCGCCATGATCGCGCCACTGATCGGCCGGATCAGCCGATCGAGCTCCAGCGCCTTGTCGTCCCCGAACGCGGCCCAGCCCTGCTCGGCCAACCTGTCCGTGGTGTCCTCGACCTCCTGACGCAGTGAGTGACCTGCCTCGGTCAGTGTTCCGTCCGCATCGAGCAGACCTCGTGAACGAAGGTCCTCCTCGGCCTCGGCCCACTCCTCGTCACTCCAGCGCCGGTTGAGCTGGAAGACCGCCTTGGACGGTCCACCCGCGGCCGAGATGGTCAGCAACGCCTGACACGGCGTCAGGCCCGCACCGACCAACGCGGCAACGTGTCCGTCGCCCCGGGACTCCCTGAGGATCGTGGTGGCCTGCCACAAGACCAGGTGCGCCTCGTCGGGCCAGTCCAGCGCCGCGTTGGCCGCAGCGATCGGCCTGCCTGCCACTGGAGCCAGCTCCGCCGCTTGGCGAGCCAACTCGGCCGTACGGCGTACCGCAGTACTGGCGTCTGGCATGAGACGCCGTACTGCGCTGTCGACCGCCTCGAGTCGTGCCACGAGCAACTGCTCGGGTGATGCGAAGGTCCACGCGTCCGGGATCGCCCTGGCGACCATGGATGGGTGGAAGTTGTAGAAGACGGCCGCGACAACCTCAGGACCCACCGGACCCAGGGGAGCCGCCCGGCAGCCGAAGTAGCTCATCCAGCCGCCACGGAGGCCCAGGGCGTCGGTGGCCTTGCGGGTGTCCGGCGCGAAGTACGTGATCGCGTGGTACGGCTCCAGGACTCGCCACAGACGTCGTGCTCGGGACTCGGTCATGTCTTCGATCCAAGCAGAACTAGAGCGGGCGGACCATGACGTGCAGGCCGACATAGCCGTGTTTCGGGTGGTTGAACGCCTCGGGTGAGGTGCCGATGATCTCGAAGCCGAGGGCCTGCCAGAGCTTGACGGCGGGCTCGTTGGTCTCGACCACGGCGTTGAACTGGATCGAGCGGAAGCCCTGCCGGCCGGCCCAGTCGATCATGTCCTCACAGAGCGCGCGGCCGACACCCTTGCCCCGGGCCGCCGCGTCGACCATGAAGCTGGCGCTGGCGACGTGGGCGCCCGGCCCCGGCCGGTTCGGGTACATGTTGGCGCTGCCCAGGACCGTTCCGTCGGCATCGACCGCGACCGTGGTCCGGGCCAGCGGTGCGGACGAGGGCGACATCCAGAGCGCGCGGCTCTGCTCCTCGGTCATCGCCGGATCGTAGGCGTAGGTCTCACCGGCCGTGACGATGTCGTGGAAGAACGGCCAGATCGCCGGCCAGTCGTCGGGGGTCGCGGCTCTGATCTGCACGGTTGCCCTTCTGTAGAGCTGAATGCGAAAAGCATCACGCCATCAGCCGTCGTTGCCAACTGCATTCCGCGCGAGCCGGATAAACTCGCGGGGGATGACAAAACTGGCTGTCCAAGGGTTGCCGCGCTGGAGTCTGGCCGTCCCCCCGCTCGCCCTCGTCGTCCTGGTGCTGTCCTGGGGCCGTAGCCTCGGCGCACTGCTGCTCATCCTCGTCTGCGCGGGTCTCGGCGCTGCCGTGATCGCCGCCGTCCACCATGCCGAAGTCGTGGCGCACCGCGTGGGCGAACCCTTCGGCACCTTGATCCTGGCCCTGGCGGTGACCGTGATCGAGGTCGCGCTGATCGTCACGCTGATGGCCTCCGGCGGCGACAAGGCCGCGTCGCTGGCCCGGGACACCGTCTTCGCCGCCGTGATGATCACCTGCAACGGCATCCTCGGCCTCGCCCTGGTGGTCGGGTCGGTCCGGCACAAGACGCAGGAATTCAGGGTCCACGCCTCCGGCAGCGCGCTGGCCGTCATGACCGCGCTGGTGACGCTCAGCCTGGTGCTGCCGACCTTCACCACCAGTACTCCGGGCGCCACCTTCAGCACGGCCCAACTCGCCTTCGCCGGTGTCGCCTCGCTGGTGATGTACGGCGTGTTCGTGTTCGTCCAGACCATCCGGCACCGCGACTACTTCCTGCCTGTGGCCGCCAAGGACGATCCCGCGAACGAATCCGAGGAGGTGCACGCCGAAGCGCCCAGCGGGAAGATCGCGCTGCTCAGCCTCGGGCTGCTGTTCCTGTGCCTGATCTCGGTTGTCGGGCTGGCGAAGACGGTGTCGCCCAAGCTGGAGTCCGCTGTCGAGTCGGCAGGTGCTCCGCTGGCCGTGGTCGGCGTCGTGATCGCGTTGCTGGTGCTCCTGCCGGAGACGGTCGCCGCAGTACGGGCTGCGCTGCGGAACCGCCTCCAGACGAGCCTGAACCTGGCGCTCGGGTCGGCGCTGGCCAGCATCGGGCTGACGATCCCGGCGATCGCCGTGGCGTCGATCTGGCTCAGCGGACCCTTGGTGCTCGGCTTGGGTGGCAAGGAGATGGTGCTGTTCGCGCTGACGGTCGTGGTCAGCATGCTGACCCTGGCGACCGGCCGGGCCACGTTGCTGCAGGGCGCAGTACATCTGATGATCTTCAGCGCGTTCGTCTTTCTCGCGGTCAGCCCGTGACCGAGGCCAGGTAGTCGGCGACCTCCTGCTGGTGGCTGTGCTCGGCCCAGCCCTGCGGGGTGCTGTTGTACTGCTGGTCGCGCAGGGTGGGATCGGCGCCCAGTTCGATCAGCTTCTTCACGGTGTCGAGATGCCCGCTCAGGGCGGCCCGATGAAGTGGAGACCCCAGCACGGTGAGCAGATCGAGGTCGTAGCCGAGGTCGCGGAGTGGCTCCAGCGCTTCGGTCCGGCCGAGTTCGGCCGCTCGCACCGGCAGGTAGGGGTTCCGCTGGACCGCCCGCGCCGCGAGCTCGGGAGCGGCCTCGACCGGACCGCCGCGCATCGCCGCGGCGTACAGTTCGTGCAGCTCGTCGAGTGGGGCCGCACCAGCAGCGCGGAGGAGTTCGGCGATCTCTGTGTGGCCGATCACGGCGGCCAGTTCGTAGGCACGATGACCGCAGAAGACGGGGTGCTCGGTGCCCCGGCGCTCCGGATCGATGCCCTGGGCAAGCATCAGCTCGACGCGGTGGAGCAGGCCTTCGGACGAGGCGAAGACGAGCTCGTCCTCCAGGAGTTGGCGCGGTGTCGGGTGCTCGGTGGTCATCCGCTCGTGCCAAGGACCGCCGTCGCCCTGGCCCAGGCCGAACTCGAGCAGCAGCTCCAGATGGTCGTCGTCGTACGGTGGCGGGCAGCCCGGGCCGCAGTTGTACATCGTCTGGCTGTCGTTCGGATCCGCGCCGGCCGCCAGGAGCAGCCGGGCCAGCTCCAGCCGGTTCTGGTGCGGCGGCTGGTCGCCCTCGCCGCGTCCGAACGCGCCGGTCAACGCGGTGAACGGCGACGGCAACCCCTCCCAGAGGTACCCCGCGTTCGGGTCGGCGCCATGGGCAAGCAACAGTTTCGCGATCTCCAGTGGAGCCTCATCGGGAACCTCGAGGCGCGAGTAGCTCAAGTACAGCAGGGGTTCCCAGCGGAACGGGCCGCCTTCGCGCCGGGCGAGGGTGGGGTCGGTGGCCAGCGTCTCGCGGACGGCTTCCACCTGACCGGCCACCACCTGGGTATAGATGTTGCTCAGGGCAACTTCGTCGAGCAGGGTCCGGGCGGCGGTCTGCCGAGCGGCATCGTCCTGGCCGTAGTGCAGGGTGGCCAGCCGGAGGAACTCGTCGACGCGCCGGCCGGGAGTGTCCAGCGGGCCGCCGAGCGGCTGACGGTGCGGGGACCGGCTGTACTGCGCCACCACCTCGAGGTGATGCGTCAGCCGGGGCCAACTGGCAAAGCCGTAGCTGCGGGCGATCACCAGTTGCGCCTCGGCGAGATTCGTGACCGGGTGGAACTCGGCTGCCAGCGCCAGCGCCTCGGGATCCTTGGCGCGGACCTGCTTGAGCAGGGTCTTGGCCTGCTTCCTCAAGTGGTCGAGGCTCGGCGGGTTGGGAAGATTTCGGGTCGGCATCGCGACCTCCTCTCTGAATGCCTGCTGTCCGCGTCATCAGGCGAGAAAGGAGGTGGGCCTGGATCACACAACCTGCGTTTCAGGTGGGCTGAGCCCTTCCCGCGGACCGGTGGCACCCTGAGTGCCTGACGCCGATCGTACTCCGGGCCGGGCTCGGGTTGTCCAGCCTGTCAGTGTTTCTCCATCCACCACTCGGTGAACTCGTGCGCCCGGCCGTCCCGGTCCAGCCGGATCACCCACAGGTTGCTGAACTCGGCCGGCGGATCGGTCCGGTACGTCGTCCAGCCGCGGACGAAGCCGACCCCGTCCCCGAAGCCGAGCACCTGGTACTCGAACAGCGTCTCGCCCGGCGCGTCGGCGACCTCCAGCCAGGCGTTCACGATCGCGTCCCGGCCGAGCACCGGCTCCTCGTCCGGCCGCCGGTAGAACGCGGCGTCCTCGGTCCACAGTGCCGCGATGTGCTCGGGGTCGTTCGTCTCCCAGGCCCGGCGGTACGCCTCGACCCAGCGATCGAGGTGCTTCTCCCGCAGCTTGCTCACGAGGAGAATCCTGGCATCAGCGGATCCGCAGACCCCGCAGTACGACGGCCGACGGCGTGGCGAGAACCTCCGGGTGCTCGCGGGGATCCGCCTCGTAGGTGACCAGGTTCCCGGTGCCGGCGAGGCCGAGGTAGTCCTGCGCCGAGGTGGTCGCCGCCGCCAATGCCTGGTCCGCGGTCAACCCGTGCTTGACGAGCAGATCCACCTCTCCCGCGACTGAGCCGACCACGTCGGAGCCCGCGAGCACGCGTACGCCGTACTGGATCGCGAGCGGCAGCATGGAGGCCAGGTACTCCGATCGGGCGCGGCGCCGGTCGACCACGTCCTGCGGTTCGCCCGGTCTGCCCAGCACGGATGCGCCCAGCGTCGGAGTCCACGCGCCGCCGCGAGCGCCGAGCGCCTGCAGATCCTCCTCCGTGATGACCGTGCCATGCTCGATCGAGTCGACTCCGGCGCGGACCAGGTCGCCGACGACCGCGGAGTTGGTGTGCGCGGCGACCCGCGCGCCCCGGGCGTGAGCGGCCTCGACCATCGCCTCGACCAACTCCACCTCGTACGACGCCTCGATGGCGCTGCCGCGGATCGGTCCGTCCGGCCCCACCGCCGGGAAGTCGCCGACCAGCTTGAGCCAGGTCGCGTTATCGTCGAGCTCGGCCGCCACCGCGGCGAGGAGTTCCTCCGGCGGCACGGGTTCGTGCATCCGTGGGAAGTACCGGCCCTCCGGCGCCAGGAACCGCCCGGCTGCCTGGACCACCGGTCGCCCGTCCTCCGGTGCGATCGCCAGCTTCAGCGTGACCGATCGATCCCCACCGACATCCCGTACTGCGCTGACGCCGGCCTGGGCGAGCGCGTCGAGCCTGGTCCGGGCGAAGTCCTCTCCGAACAACAACGGGCCTTGCGCATCCGACCCGACCGTCAGGTGGCAATGCGAATCCACCAGCCCGGGCAGCCCGAACCGCCCCGGCAACAGCTGTTCCTCGCCGTCCCCGAAGGCGATCCGGACCTCTTCGTCCACAGGGAGCACGGTTCCGTCGAACACCCAGGTCGTCATCTCCTCATCTTCTCCGAGGAGGAGACCCAGGTCACCGGCGCCAGCTGTTGAACATGTTCAAAAGATCGATCTACGCTCGGACCAACGGACAATTGAACATGTTCAAGTGAGGGATGTGGCGATGATGACGGAGCTGACGTACCTGATCTACCTGGGCATCGCGGTGCCGCTGACGCTGTGGATGGCGCAGTCGGTGCGACGGAACGGGCGGGTCTTCCTGGCCGACGTGTTCGATGGGCACAAGGAGTTCGCCGAGGCGCTGAACCGGCTGCTCGTGGTCGGGTTCTACCTGGTCAACCTGGGGTTCGTGACGCTGTTCCTGCGGACCATCGGCACCGTGCCCGACGCGCAGGTGATGGTCGAGAGGCTGAGCGCACGGATCGGCGTCATGCTGCTGGTGCTCGGCGTGCTGCACCTGATCAACGTCTGGATCTTCAACACCATGCGCAGCCGTCGCCGGGCGGAGGGCGAGCGGCGGCCGCTGACCGGGACCAAGCCGCCCGTGCCGGCGGGCTACTGAGGATGCCGGTGACTACGCTGGCCGCCATGACGGACAGCGCGACCGCCAAGGGTGAGCAGACTCGCGAGCTGATCCTGTCGACCGCGCTGCGGCTGTTCCGCGAGCAGGGGTACGGCAAGACGACGATGCGGGCGATCGCCGCCGAGGCAGGCGTCTCGGTCGGCAACGCGTACTACTACTACAGCTCCAAAGAGCACCTGATGCAGGCGTACTACGACCACCTGCAGGTGCAACATCGCGAAGCGGCCGTGGAGATCCTGGCCGGGGAGAAGGCCTTCACCAAGCGGCTGACCGGAGTACTGGTGAGCTGGCTGGAGGTGTCGGCGCCGTACCACGAGTTCGCCGGCACGTTCTTCAAGACGGCGGCTGAGCCGAAGAGTCCGCTGTCACCGTTCAGCGAGCAGTCCCGGCCGGCGCGGGAAGCGAGTGTCGAGGTCTTCCGTCAGGTGGTGGAGGGGTCCGACCTCAAGCTCCCGGCCGAGCTGCGGGCGGAACTGCCGGAGCTGCTCTGGCTGATGCAGATGGGCATCGTGCTCTTCTGGGTTCACGACGACAGCAAGGACCTCAAGCGGACCCGGCTGCTGATCACCAGCACTGTGCCGCTGGTGGACCGCCTGCTCCGGCTGACGCGGATCCCCGGCGTACGGGGTGTGGTCAACGACCTGGTCGGGGTCATCCGGGCGCTCAAGAGCTAGTACTGCGCTGCGCCCGGCTCGGGTCAGAAGCCTGTCATTCCGTCGGTGCGTTCGCGCAGTAGGTCGGCGTGCCCGTTGTGGCGGGCGTACTCCTCGATCATGTGCAGGTAGAGCCAGCGGACGGAGTGCTCGCTGTCCCGGCCGGCTCGCTTGAAGATGTGGTCCAGCGGATAGCTCTCCACGATCTCGTCCGAGGTCTGGATCGTCGCCTTGAAGGCGGCCAGGTCCTGCTCGGCGCGGGTGGCGTCGGCGAGGTTGAAGTCGCCGTCCCAATCCGCGGGCGTCCACAGTTCGAGCTCGATCGGGCGTTGGTCGAGGCAGATCTGGTACCAGTACCGCTCGACCTCGGCGGTGTGCCGGAGCACGCCGAGCAGGCTCATCGTCGACGGCTCGACCTTGGTGGCGGCCAACTGCTCTCCGGTCAGCTCGGCGGCCTTCCACAGCAGTGTGCCGCGCTGGAAGGCGAGGAAGCCACGCAGCATGGCGCGTTCGTCACCGGTCTGCGGCGGATCCTGGCGGAAGTCGGCCGGGTCGGGGGTGCTCATGGCGCTCAACCTATCGGCGGCCGGTGTCTGACGCGACACACAAGGTGAATACTCTCCGCAGGTGGTCCTCGGGTGACGTACACTGTCTGTGACGGCCCGCCCAGTTCTGCCTCGGGCCGATTCAGTGCACACGCTGCGCTAGCAGTCGACCACCACGCGCCGCGGCCCACCTGGCTGCGCCGGGCAGGACGACCCCCCGACTTTCTTGGAGTACTACATGGCGGCCAGCCGCCCCAGCATCACCACGCCCACTTCCCCTTCTACAGCTCGACGCGAGCGCGCCCAGGGTGAGGCCCAGGCCCGCCCCCGCCGCCGTCGCCGTACCGGCGCCCAGCGGTCCGCGCCGATCCAGAGCACCGACCGGAACGTTTCCCGCAACGGTGCGAACGGTGCCCAAAATGTTGCACAGAGCAACGAGACCGACACGTACGACGCGGTCGCCGCTCCGGTGATCTCCGACGACACCACCTTCGCCGACCTCGGCGTACCGGCCGGACTGGTCGCGGCGCTGGCCTCGGCCGGGGTGGTCAAGCCGTTCCCGATCCAGGCGGCGACGTTGCCCGACTCGCTGGCCGGCAAGGACGTACTCGGTCGCGGCCGGACCGGTTCCGGCAAGACCTACGCGTTCGTCCTGCCGGTGCTCGCCCGGCTCGCTACCAGTGGCAGCAAGCGCCGGCCGAACCAGCCGCGCGCTCTGATCCTGGCGCCGACCCGCGAGTTGGCCACCCAGATCCAGGCCTCCATCACCCCGCTGACGGACGCGCTGGACCTGCGCACGATGACGATCTTCGGTGGCGTCGGCGCCGGCCCTCAGATCACCCAGTTGCGCCGCGGCGTCGACATCGTGATCGCCTGTCCCGGCCGGCTCGAGGACCACGTCAAGACCGGTCACGCGAAGCTCGACGCGGTCGAGATCACCGTGCTCGACGAGGCCGACCACATGGCCGACCTCGGCTTCCTGCCCGCCGTCCGGCGGATCCTGGAGGCGACTCCGGCGAACGCCCAGCGGCTGCTCTTCTCGGCCACCCTGGACGCCGGCGTCGACGTGCTGGTCAAGCGGTTCATGAAGTCGCCGGTGACCCACAGCGTCGACTCGGCCCAGTCGCCGGTCTCGAAGATGACGCACCACGTGCTGCACGTCCAGACCGACACCCGCCTGCCGGTGCTGGTCGACCTGACCGCCGCCCCGGGCCGGACGCTGGTCTTCACCCGGACCAAGTACGGCGCGAAGTCGCTGACCAAGAAGCTCATCGCGCTGGGCGTGCCCGCGGTCGAACTGCACGGCAACCTGTCGCAGGGCGCCCGGACGCGGAACCTGGAGGCCTTCTCCGACGGTTCGGCGAAGACCCTGGTCGCGACCGACATCGCGGCCCGCGGCATCCACGTCGACGACGTCACCCTGGTGATCCACGCGGATCCGCCGATCGAGCACAAGGCCTACCTGCACCGCTCCGGCCGTACTGCGCGGGCCGGCGCCGAGGGCACCGTCGTCACCCTGATGACGGACGACCAGGTCCGCGACGTACGCGACCTGACCAAGAAGGCCGGCATCTCGGCCAAGGTGACCAAGCTGCGCGTCGGCGATCCGCTGCTCGAGCAGCTGGCGCCCGGCGAGCGGACCTTCGTGGAACCGCCGGTGAAGTCCGCTGTCCCCGACGCCGTACGCGGCGGAGGTGGCGGTGGCCGAGGCCGCGGCCGTCGCGGCGGCGGTCAGGCGACCCGTCCGGCCGGAGCAGGTCAGTCCGCCCGCGCTGGTCAGGCGAATCGTGCACCCGGCTCGGGCCAGGCGGCTCGTGCGACCGGCGCCTCGCGCGGCGGTTCAGGTGGTGGCTCGGGCGCCGGCGGTGGCTCGTACGGCGGCTCGCGTGGTGGGTCCGGCCAGGGGAACCGTGGCGGTCAGGGCGGCAAGTCCCGGGGTAACGCCCGCGGGGGCTCGGCTGCTCCGAAGAGCTACAGCACCAGCACCCCTGGCGCGACCAGTCGTCCGGCAGGTGCCGCGGCCTTCTCGGCCGGCACCCGCGCAGGTGGCACGCGCCGCTCGCGCTAGTACGGATCGATAGCTTG